>NZ_SCOH01000033.1 GCF_005503445.1 Chitinivorax sp. B
TTGGTCAAGTTACCAGGGTAATGCCTTGGGCAAGCCGATCCAGTTGTTAACGCCACATGCTCTGTATCTCAAGCTGGGTAAGACAGAGGAAGAACGACAGCGCGTTTACCGGTCATTGTTCCAGGGAACAATGCCAGAACGGGAAATCGCGGCGATCCGGGAGGCGACAAACAAGGCGTGGGTCTTGGGTGATGAGCGGTTCCAGGCGCAAATTGAAGCCAAGATAGGACGGCGGGCGGTTCCACTGGGGCGAGGAGGGGACAGAAAGTCTGCGAAGTATCGGGAAGCTAAAAATCATTGACACTGACCCCATTGATTCTCGCTTCCCGGGGCAGTATTGGGATAACGGCATCAAGCTGAGTCATAACTGGTATCGGACCTATAATCCGGAGACGGGGCGGTATGTTCAGAGTGATCCGATTGGGCTGGATGGTGGGTTGAATACTTATGGGTATGTGGCTGGCAAGCCAACTAAACATGTCGATCCATTTGGACTATTTATTCTCCCGATTCCGATACTTCCTCCTCCTCCAGCTTTTGCACCTAGCCGGCCACCTAATTGGATAGGACCTACTCATTTTCCAAGGCCAAGCAATTCTCGCCCTTACTGGTGGGATGAACCTGCTAACCAGAACTCAACTAAAGGAAAGTTGTCGAATTTTGACTTTGCTAAGTCAAAGCAAGGTTCAAAGCCAAAAGATTGCCCACCGGGCACGAAACCTATAGATACAATTCCTGGGCTAGACAGGGAAGACGTACATGGAATAAAGGATGGGGTTGGAGCTGGGCCTAAAGACTGGACGGGAGTGACTCCGAATGGAGAGGTAATAACTAGCGATCCAAGCGGTAATGCAATAAATCACGGTCATTATCAAGATTATTTGCCTTGATGGGGTTTTTGTGAATAAATTTAGATTTTCTTTATCCTTAAGATTTTTTGGTGAAAAGATCAACCCGGAACTAATTTGTAGCCTGCTTAAATGGAAGCCAAAATGGATACATAAAGTTGGCGAGCCGCGTATGAGTCCAAAAGGGGTATCGCTGGGTGGGGTTTATGAAACATCCTATTGTTCATTTGAAATTCCGCAACAGACTGGTGAGGAATTAAGTGAGATGCTAGATAGAGTCACAAATGAGCTCACACCTCACTTGGAGTTACTTTCAAAAATTAGGGCGTGTGATGGACGAATTGAATTTTTCATTGGCTGGTATTCAGAGGGGAATACGGGGGATGTGTTTAGTTATGAATTAATGAGGAAGCTCGGTGAGTTGGGTGTTGATATGGCATTTGATATTTATGGGGCAGCTGGATAATTGTCAAGTCACCCGGGTGATCAGGGCATGGCTTGCCTGAGCTATGACTATTTGACTTGCTGATATGTGGTGAAACTGGCAGGGCCAGACGATGTCCGACCCGGCCAGCAACCGCCTGCTGAAACAGAGCGGCAGCAATGCCAAGAGCTATATCCTGGACGCCAGCGGCAACCAGACCAGCGATGGCGCCATCACCCTCAGCTACGACAACGCCGGTCGCTTGCGCAATGCCACCAAGAACGGTCAAAGCGTCAGCAGCTTCTTCTACAACGCCCAAGGGCAACTGGCACTCAAGACCGCCAACAGCAAACCGATCCAGTTCGTCTACGACGAAGCCGGCCACCTGCTGGCGGAACACGCCGACCCGGCCACGCAAAGCCCGACCCAGGATCACCTCTGGCTGGGCGACACCCCGATTGCGGTGGTGCGCCCCAACAGCAGCGACCCCAGCAAACCGCTGATCTACCACGTCTACGCCGACCACCTCAACACCCCACGCGCGATCTACGACGCGTTCAACAAACGGCTGACCTGGCGCTGGGAAAGTGAAGCCTTCGGCAACACCCTACCGGATCAGGATGCGGACAAGAACGGCAGCCAGTTCGTGTATAACCTGCGCTTCCCGGGGCAGTATTGGGATCATGGCATCAAGCTGAGTCATAATTGGTATCGGACCTATAATCCGGAGACGGGGCGGTACATTCAGAGTGATCCGATTGGGCTTGGTGGCGGGCTAAATACGTATGGGTACGTCCAAGCCTCTCCTATCGACCTGATTGACGTCAATGGGTTACAAACGACAGTGGCGCCACCATTGGGGAATCTATTCCCGAGGCCAATGCGACCGTTACCCCCGGTCAAATCTACCCCGTTTCCAGCATCTGCTAATCCTGCTGGTTCAGGCCTGTTGCCGAATCTCATTCCTACAATTGGCCCTGCTTTAATGCGATGTGGCGCCGTACTAAGCATGATTCTGATTCCATCCAATATCGGACAGTGTAAGAATCCGTGTAAGTGCGGGGATTTGTGTGACACACAAAATTCAACGGGGAATACTAATCCTTATACCGGTCCAGTTGGTCAACCAGTTGTAGCTGTAGATGCGAATGGAAATGCAATTCCAGTGGATACAGGTGAACAGATAGGGCGGGATCGAACTTTCATTTGGCATGGAAGTTAGGCTCGCGATGAATCGCCAAATTGGGGAAAGCGCCCAAAATCCCCAGCTGATTTATGCTAAAAGCGTACTTTCACTGATGAAAGTACGCTTGCCCTACACAAAAGCCCACATGCTAGACATGCGAAAGCCATAGTTTAGGATGCCATTGGCAAGTTCGATCCCGCCCTGGGTGAACAGATACAAACCTCCCCGAATGGAGATTATCAGCAGGTGCTAGGCCCAGATGGAAGGCCAACTGGTGTTCGCATGGATAGAGGTGGGCACAAAAATCAGAAGGATCCACTTGCAAAAGGGTCACATGGCCATCGACCAGGTATTACAACAGATACAGGAAATCCTCATCTGCCAATTTATTAGGAGTAAGCCAAGCTATGAGTGAATTTGATTATGATGATCAGGTTATAGTTGCTGATGATGCCCCTCAAGATTGCCGCCCTGGTTGTAAAGCATGGGTTGTTGGAGTTTTTGAAAATCACGATGGTGCATATTTTAAGGGTTTTCCTGGCGGTGTGGTTTATACAATAGAGTTCGAGGATGGAACATCAATTGAGATCCATGAGTCAAAATTAAGGAGGCTTGATTAAATGTCAAGTCCCGGACGATTATGGTGCTGCTTGAATGCTGAAAAGTTGACGCATCGATAACTGGAAAACTGGCTGGGTTAGTTTTAATCTGACCCGGTCAGCAACCGGTCTGCTGAAACAGACTGGTAGCACTGCCAAAACCTATACCCTAGATGCCAGCGGCAACCAGACCAGTGATGGCAGCATCACCCTGACTTACGACAACGCCGGCCGCCCGCGCAACGCCCTGAAGAACGGCCAGAGCGTCAGCAGCTTCTTCTACAACGCCCAAGGGCAACTGGCACTCAAGACCGCCAACAGCAAACCGATCCAGTTCGTCTACGACGAAGCCGGCCACCTGCTGGCGGAACATGCCGACCCGGCCACCCAAAGCCCGACCCAGGATCACCTCTGGCTGGGCGACACCCCGATCGCGGTGGTGCGCCCCAACAGCACTGACCCCAGCAAACCGCTGATCTACCACGTCTACGCCGACCACCTCAACACGCCACGGGCGATCTATGACGCGTTCAACAAGCGCCTGACCTGGCACTGGGAAAGCGAGGTCTGCCCATTTAACGGTCTTGATCATTCTATTGTAGTCTTAACATTCCATCTGTTGATGTTAAAGATATTTCTTGATCACCTTCAATTCGTTTAAAGTTTTTCACGAACACATCCGTAGCGATACCCCAGGTGTTTCTTCCATCCGTTACGAGTACGGCTCCATTGGGATATTTTTGCTGAACGGGGCCGTCGAATGAGAATGGCTTATCAACGAAAATGGCGCGGTGTTTATTAGATTTGGTGACGATCATGTAATATGGATTCTTTACAGACATGGCTATCATGTCTCTTTTAATTGAAGCTAGGCTTTTGTGGTAAAAATCAATTAATCCAATTTCATTTCGAGCGTATGAAAGAATATTTTTGATTGATTGTAGGGTTAATTTTCGTCCGTCAGTTGTTAGACTGTCGATATGTGATTTAAGTAGATCCGCATCTTCTTTTGAAATGTCGTTAATCAGTATCGCCTCGTTACCATTTGCACGGACTGCTTGCCAAGCGCTGTCTTTCCCATTGAAAAAGATCACCCCGCGATCAGCTGAGCCAATTTGATTCTTTTTCATCGGTTGCCCCACTTTTGAATCTCCCTCAGGAAATATCAGTAACTCGCCGGCTTCTCTCAAGTTAGGGATGGAAAGAACAAATCGTGAAGTTCGATTCACATATACTGCTGAGCCACTAAAATCTACTGTATTGGGATTCACTTTTGGGAGTTCAGTGTTCATGGGTTCAACTTTCTTAATATTAAATGTAATTATTTCAAATATCATAATGACCATTGTGATCAAGCGATTGATGGCTAGATATGATTGTTATGGCCATCTACTATAATGATGGTACGAAACCCTGAGTCAAGTCTTTGATTTTTATTGTGTGGCATGGACATCCATCTAATGCACATTGGATCGACAACTCTGCTGCACGTGGCCATTGTCAGTGTAGTGTACTGTTCAGATCGAAGAAGGGGTGCCGAGATAGGGTCTTTCGCCATTTTAAATGTCCAGAGTCGTCGTGATGAAGCACTTTCACCATGGTGTGGACTGGCCACCTTAAGGTAGACCGAATTCGGCATCTGATCGGTCAGCATCGTGGGTTAAGTCAGGCTTTGTGTTCCCTGTGGGAAAAACCGCATGACAGTATTGCGTGTCGTTGGCATACTCCGGTTTTAGAGTAATGATTCTAGTTGAGGTGGCCGTGGCGATACGTGGTCTGTTGGTGTCTTCGTTGATGTCATTCGCAGTCATTGGTTGCGGTGGGGGCTCAGGTAGCGAGCATGCGCCGCCGACCCATATCTTGTCAGGCATTGTGGCAGATGGTTATTTGCAAGGTGCCACTGTGTTTGCAGATTTGAACGAGAATGGCCAGTTGGATACAGGTGAGCCGTCTGCCGTGACAGATGCTGACGGGCGCTATGCATTGGTGATTTCAGCCGATGTGGTAAGCCCGACCATCTGGGTGGATGTGCCATCGTCAGCAGTCGATATGGATACCGGGCAGGCGGTGGGCCGAAGTTATCGATTGGGGACACCGACGGGATTGTTTGCCGTGATCAACCCGATTACTACGTTGATGCGGGCCAAGATGATGACCCGTCCTGGTACCGTCTATGCCGAAGTCGAAAGCCAGGTTCGGGATGGCTTTCAGCTGAATCCAAAATTTCCGATCAATGCCGATTTCCTGAAGCCGATGGATAGTGACAGGCTGACTGCGGAACAGAACAAGCAAAACCGGCTTGAAGCCATCAAGTTGCATAAGGCGGCGAGGGTTATTGCCTATCAGTTGGGTGTGCGTATGCAGGCGGCAGAGCAAGCTTGGGGAGGTAGCCTGCCAGGCGCGCAATGGCGTATTGTGCATAATTTGCTGGCGTCAGAATTGTTGGGCCATGCGGGTCAAATTGTGAATCAGTTACCGGCGGGTGATGTGCAGGCCTTTGACCCTGTCAGTGTCGTCGTTCATTTGCCGGTGCTGACACGTGCCTCGCTGGAGGCGGCCTTGGCGCAGCAGGCAGGCGCGGTGAACATTTCGCTGAGCCAGGCATTGAGCGAATCCGAACTCTATGTCTATCCTTATCGTCAGCCTGACGGTACGGTGTTGAAGATGCGCTTGAGCGCACAGTCCGGATCGGGCGGGCCGCAATCGGATGTCCGTACTGACGACTGCTTGATATCGATGGTGAGCCCATGCAAATTTGCCGAGTTGAATGGTCACCCAAGCCGGGTTTATGGTTCCCAGTCAACCGATTTCAACGTGCTGATTGGCCTGTTCGAGGGTGCTATCCAGTTCAACCAGGTGGATGGCCGCAGTACGGTGGCCAGTGCTCGTAGCAATAGCACCAGCAAGTTGCGGCTGACCCAGTTGGATGTATCTGGAGATCGTTTGAGTAGCCACGTGACATGGCCTTTACGGAACCCAGATGCAGTATGGCCATCTGGTACAAAGCTCTATCGGGTGACGATGACGAACACCAATGATCTGTATACCCGTTTCCAAAGTACGCCCCATTCGACGCTGACGTTGCCTGACGGTTTGTTGACCAAGTATGGGGAATCAGGTAACGACTATGTGATTGGCAGCTTGGGTATGCGTTTTACTCAGACAGCCAGTGATGCCAATGGTGGCCGAACCGGTACAGTGCGCTTTATTCGACAAGATACCAACCAGGCCTTGCCGGACGCTGGTAGCTGGGCATGGAGTATGGAGCTGATCGGTGGTGTGCTGGTCGTCAATGTGCCGTCAGCAAATCGGGCCTGGATGAACGGGTTGGAGTGGGATCCGGTGTTTGCCCATAACGGACACCTGCCGGATTTTGTGTTGCAATCGTCGATCGCGGGGAAAGTCATGGCCAATAGTTGGCGTATCAAGGCTGGCAGAGTAACCGAAATGCTGTTGCTGAACCGGACGGCCGCCGCTGCATTGGATGCGGCCTTGTTCTGAAAGTGAAACCTGTTCAGTGTCTCATTGTGTGACTGGGGCTCATGTGCCGCGCAACACGCTCATGTATCACCTACCCACCCACCCAGCTTCTGTGCTGCGCGTTATCCTGCTGAAGGCCGTTCATCACAGATCGTGAGCGAATTCTGAGATTGAATGGGCTTCATATCACCAACATGCATGCCACCGGCATCGGCGATGTTGGTGGGAGCGCGTTGTCATGGGTCGGTGACCGACTGTTCCCGCTTTTAGATCAAAACACGACACCAGCCCGCAAAATCACGTTTGCGTAAGGTGTGCATTCGCCAGTGCGTACAATGGCGCGGGCATTGGCGGTCAGTGCCTTGAATTGCTCATGGTCAACCAAACTGGTAGTCATGTTTGGCAGGCGATCGGCCAGTTGTTGTGCAACGGGCGGGTTGTGGCTGGCCAGTTCGCTGGCGATCGTGATGTGTTCCACATGCATCTCAGTCAGGATGGTTGCCAGTACCGCATCAAAGCTGGGTAGGCCCGGGGTCAGGGCCAAGTCAATTCGGCGAGGGCCGTCGGGAATGGGCAGGCCAGCATCGGCGATGACCAAGGTGTCTCCATGACCCAGGCGGGCGATGACATCAGACAGATCAGGGTGTAGCAACTGCGTTTTCTTCATTTACTGCTCTCTTGTTTCAAGTGCATGTACCGGATCGCCATGAATCAGGCATTCAACAACCTGCCCGTCGGGAAGGCGGGCAGGCTCATATCAATCCGGCTGAGGTTCTGCTCTAGCGGCTCTGGTATACCATCGGAGTACAATTCAACGGCTGTATGCCAGGGTAACGCATCAACTATCCAATTCAGCCCGGTAGGGGATGGAAGGCTGGGCGCCGTGGCGTGTCACGCTGACCGAGGCAGCACGTTGTCCCAGGCGTACTGCGTCGCCTAACGGCAGCCCTTCCGCCAGGCCGGTGCTCAAGCCGCCAATGAAAGTATCGCCCGCCGCAGTTGTGTCGACTGCATCGACCGGGAATGCTGGCAGGTGTTGAACCCCTTCGCTATTGGCAATCAATACCCCTTGCGCACCTAAAGTAATCAGTACGTTACGTATGCCTTTGGTCAGCAGGATTTTGGCGGCTTCAGTGGCACTGGCTGGGTCAGTGACCGTCAACCCGGTCAGTAACGAGGCTTCTGTCTCGTTGGGGACCAGATAATCGATCAGCGGCCAGATGCTGTCTGGCAGTGAGGTGGCGGGGGCTGGATTCAGCAGTACGGGGCAACCATAACGATTGGCGAGTTCTGCGGCACGTAATACAGTTGGCATCGGCACTTCCAGCTGCAGGATCAACATTGCCGCACCGTCCAGCAACGCAGCTTGTTGTTCGACATGGGCTGGTGTCAGCTTGGCATTGGTGCCGGGTGCCAAGGTAATGCGATTTTGTGCGGAGTCGTCCACCATGATCATGGCAACGCCAGTGGCGGTACCCTCGTCACAACCGACAGTATCATCTGCAATGCCTTCGGCAATCAGGCCATCGCGCAGGCTGTGGCCAAACGCATCATTGCCCAGCCGGCCGATCATTGTCACTTTGCCACCGAGCCGGGCGCATGCAACGGCCTGGTTGGCACCTTTGCCACCTGGGTGGGTGGCAAAGTCGTAACCAGTGAGCGTTTCACCTGCTTCAGGTGCGCGCGGCACCCGCATTACCAAATCCATGTTCAAGCTACCAACGACAACGAGACGACGTGTGGATGGTTTTTGTGTGGTCATGAGAGTTCAAATGGTTGGTTGAATGAGTTGTTCCAATCCCTGCTGGAATTGGGACAATGCCAGTTCATGATGCTTCACCCGTGCCGCGATAAAGCGGTAGCGGGGTCGAACGGTGCAGTGGAGCTGCGTATTCTTAGCTCCGGCTGCAATATGATGCGGCGCGGCTCATCGCGCCGCCCCTGAATGTGTTCCAGCAACATATCCACAGCCAGTGCGCCGATGCGTTCCTTAGGTTGTGCCACCGTGGTCAGCGGTGGGCTGCTGAACGAGGCAAGCTCAATGTCGTCAAAGCCGATCACGGATAGCTGATCCGGCACGCGAATGCCCAGTTCGTAGGCAGCACACATTGCGCCGATGGCCATCAGATCGTTGCAAACGAACACTGCACTGGGGCGCTGTGGCTGTCGCAGCAGCGCATGCATGGCCTGATAACCACCGCGACTGGTGAAATCGCTGCGCCATAATGCGTCGTCTGCTGGCTCGATACCTGCTTCACCCATGGCCAACTGCCAACCGGCAATACGCTGGTCGCTGGGTGACAGCTCGGTCGGGCCGCTGATGCAGGCGATATTGCGATGGCCCAGTGTGAGCAGGTGCTGGGTGGCGAGATAGCCACCTTGCACATGGCTGACTTCGACCAGATCGCAATCAACGTTTTCCATTTCGCGATCCACCAATACCAACGGTAACGTCAAGTCTGCCAATAGTTCAGGCAATCCCGCATCTTCGCCGGAGGTGACCACGATCAAGCCGTCAATCCGGCGCTCGGTCAGTACACGCAGATACACGCTTTGCTTGTGCGGGTTGTCATCCGAATTACACAGGATGACGTTGTAGCCTGCATCGAAACAGCGTGACTCGATCACCCGCAGGATTTCGGCAAAATAAGGGTTGGAGCTGTTCGGGATCATCATCCCGACCGTGTGTGTGACGTTGTGCTTGAGACTGCGCGCCACCGCGCTCGGCACATAGGACAGGTCGCGAATTGCCTGCTCGATGCGACCGCGGGCATCGTCACTGACGTGCCGGGTGCCATTCAGCACATGTGACACGGTCGTGACCGATACGCCAGCGCGGTGAGCGACTTCCTTCATTGTGGCCATGCCATGCTCCGTTGGGTTGGGCGGGTGTTGATCAAGCCTTGCGGGTACGGCGGCGTTCGCGATACATATCCAGCACCACGGCAGCCACGATCACGCAGCCGGTAATGATGCGCTTGGTGGGTTCGCTGGCCCCAACCTGTGCCAGGCCGGCCTCCAGCACCGCAATGATCAGCACACCAAAAAAGGTATTGATGACCGAGCCACGGCCCCCCATCAGGCTGGTGCCGCCAATGACCACCGCAGCAATCACCTGCAGCTCGACACCGACGCCCATATTCGGATCAGCCGCTTCCAGGCGCGAGGTCTGCATCAGCCCTGCAATGGCAGCCAGCACACCGATCAGTGCAAAGACGGCCACTTTGACCGGGCGTGGGTCGACACCTGCCAGGCGCATGGCTTCCTCGTTGGTGCCGATGCCGATCATGTAACGGCCGAACACGGTACGTGTCAGGACGATCTGGCCCGCGATGACCACCAGCAAGGCCAGAATGAAGGCCGGTGAAATGCCACCGGCAATGGGCGCACTGAGCCATTCCACCGTCGTGCCGATGTACTGAGTGCGTGAGTCGGTTGCAATATAGGCACTGCCACGGGCGATTTCGAGCATGCCCAGCGATACGATGAATGAAGGCAGGCGCCAACCCACCGATACCATGCCGGTAATCAGGCCACATACCAGGCCAGTCAACAGACCCAGCAGGGCCGCTGGCCACACGCCCCACTGCCATTGTTGTAGTGCGATGGCGGTGACAGCACCGCCCAGTGCCATGACTGAGCCGACTGACAGATCGATTCCGGCGATGACCAGTACGAACGTCATGCCGACTGCCATTACCGCTAATGCTGGTATGTCGTTGGCGATGGTGATGAAGGTTTCCATGGTCAGGAAGTATTGGCTGAGCGAGCCAAACAACGCGATCATGGCGGCCAGCGTACCAAGCAGGCCAATGTAGGTGCCCATGGCACCACGCAATTTACCGCCGGTGGCGGGCGTGGAAGGAGGGGTCATGGTTTGGGTTGAAGATTGCATGGGTACCTCAATGAGATGCTGCCGCAGCATGCGGCGTATTGGCGAGATTGGCATAACCGCTGAAGCAGGCTTCCAGTAACGCTTGTTCTGTCCAGTGGCCGCGTTCGAAAACGGCTACCAGTTTGCCGGCGCTCATCACCCCGATGCGGTCGCATACCGTCATCAGCTCGCGCAGGTCGCTGGAGACCATCAGCAGGGCCTTGCCAGCTGCCGTCAGGCGGTCCAGCTCCTGATACAGGTCGGCACGGGCGCCAATATCGACACCACGGGTCGGCTCATCCAGTAGCAATACATTGCAATCGCGGTGCAGCCAGCGGGCGAAGATGACCTTCTGTTGATTACCGCCAGAGAGTTCGCCGACCGCCTGATCTACCGAATTGCACTTGACGTGTAAAACCTCGGCAAGGTGGCGGCTGATATCCAGCTCGGCTGCGTGATTGAGCCAGCCGCGACGGTTTACAGGCGCAAGATTGGCCAAGGTGGTGTTGACGCGAATCGGCTGGTTCAACAGCAGCCCTTGTGCCTTGCGGTCTTCGGTCACCAGGCCGATGCCATGGCGAATGGCTGCCATCGGCGAATCGATGCAGGCTGGCGTGCTGGTCTGATCCAGAAACACATCGCCACTTTCCTTGCGATCGGCACCAAACATCAGCCGCAACAATTCGGTTCGACCTGCACCCACTAGGCCGGCCAGGCCCATGATTTCACCCGCACGCAGTTCAAGGTCCACGTCCTGTACCAGCTGACCTCGCCGTAGCTTGCGCGCGGTCAAACGCACGGCGCCAGCCTGGCGGCGTGGGCGGCTTGCCCCTTCATCGACGGCGTGGCCAACCATGCGTTGCACCAGCTCATCCTGGCTCACCCCGGCCATTGGCCGTACATCCACTAGGCGACCGTCACGCAAGACTGCGACACGGTCGGCGATGCGCTGTAACTCATCCAGGCGATGCGAGATATAGATGATGCCAACCCCCTGAGCCTTGAGCTTGGCAATCTGTTCGAACAGATGGGCAATCTCGCGGTCGGTCAGCATTGCGGTTGGTTCGTCCAGAATCAGCAGCTTGCAATCGCCTACCAGATTACGGGCGATTTCCACCATTTGCTGATGACCAATACCCAGCGAGCCGACCAGTGTGCTCGGGTCAATCATGTCCAGCCCAATGGCGGCCATTTGCTTGGCAGCTTGTTCGTGCAGTTGTCGACGGTCGATCATGCCAAAGCGGTGTGGCAATTTATCCAGCAGCAGATTCTCAGCCACGCTCAATGTAGGGATCAGGCTCAGTTCCTGCATCACCATCCGCACGCCCAGCTTTTCGGCCTGGCTGCGTGAAGCGGGCTGAAAAGGCTGGCCGGATAAGGTCAAGGTGCCTTTGGTCGCAGGCACTAAACCACAGATGATTTTTGAAAGCGTACTCTTGCCGGCGCCGTTTTCACCGGTCAGCGCCAGCACTTCGCCAGCGTGCAGCACCAGATCGATATCGCTCAGCACGGGCGTTGCGTAGTGTTTGGCCACACCGGCAACGCTCAATAATGGGGTAGGGGGCGTCATGGCCACATCCTGTCGGTAATGCAAGGCCAGTCTGATGGTCGATCGGCAGAACGTGCAGATCGACCGGCGCGGGGTGCGCAGGCTGGCGTTGGTGTAAAACATCAAGCGTGACGGCCATCAGGCACGTCACACATGGCCAGGCAAAAAACATGTCCGGCTTTGAAAGGCATAGTGGGCAGGCGCACCCTGGTCGAGGCTCATGCCCACTAGTGTAGTGTTTCACTTTTCTTGAGACATAAAAGTGCGTCCTTCACGCCGACGCTTCGTTGCAAATCCTCGCCATAGCTCGCTATGGCTGTGGTTTGCGCCTCGATTCGTCGTGAAATCCATCACTTTTATTAAGTCGCAATCTACGTGAAACACCACACCAGCATCTGTTCAACATCTGTCGTGAGCCCCGATCGCGGTCGCACAACAACGTATTGAACAGTTGCTTACAGCCAGATTACTTGGTGACTAGATCCACTGGTGTTTGCACCTGTGTTGGCAGTGATTGCTGCGGGGTTTTCTCGGTAATGGCCTTCAGCGCGGTTTCAATACCGAATACGGCCTGCTTGGCAGCATACTGGTCTGCTGTGGCAATGACACGACCGCTGGACAGCATGGGTTTGATGGCTGAAATATTGTCGTAACCAATGATCTTCACCTTGTCGGCCTTGCCGGATGACTTCACGGCAGCGACTGCACCCAGGGCCATGTTGTCGTTACCAGACAGCAGGGCTTTCAGATCCGGGTATTCACGTAACATGGCGGAGGCCACGGTGTTACCTTTTTCGATTTCCCATTGGCCGGATTGCACTGCCACAACATTCATTCCTGCGGCTTTCATCGCATCCTGGAAGCCCAGTGTCCGTTGTTGGGCGTTGAAGGTGGTGGAGACGCCCTCGATGATGCCGACTTTGTCACCAGTCTTTAGTTGCTTGGCCAAATGCATGCCAACCAGCTTGGCACCGGCGCGGTTGTCCGGGCCAACGAAGGGGATACTCAAACTTTTCTCTTTCAAGGCACCAGCGTCAAACTGGTTGTCGATATTGACGACCAGAATCCCCTTATCGACGGCATTCTTCATGGCCGGAACCAAGGCTTTGGAATCAGCCGGAGCAATCACGATGGCGTCAACACGTTGGGCAATCATTTGCTCCACGATCTTGATCTGGCCTGCGGTATCGGTCTCGTCCTTGATGCCGTTGGCGACCAGGTCATACTTGGCTGCATTTTGCTTCTGGTGTGCTTTGGCGCCATCTTCCATGGTACGGAAGAATTCGTTGGCCAGTGATTTCATCACCAGTGCAACCTTGGGCTTGGCATTGCCGGCAGCATTGGCTTGCTGAAACGGCAGGGCACCGACGGCGACAGCCAGAGCAAGCATCTTCAGTGTGTGACGGCGGGTGGTCATCCAAAATCTCCTTTGCGGCGGTTCGGTTTGTTTAAGAGGCGGTGTGTAAGCGTTTGGCGAGGCTCGGCACACCTGCAGCATGCTCTGTCAGATCATGCTGACGGGGTTTACTTGATTATTTCGGTATTTATGCATGCGCAAACGTTTGCGCAAACGTTTGCGGTAGTGTTGATGAGAGGTGTCAAGACTGTCAAGCAACTCCGATGCTGCGCTGCGACATGGCAAACACCATGCTTTATGTTGATATGGCAAGCCATTTACGTAGCTTTACTACGTTTTGTCTGATGGTTTTTTCAAGGGTCTTCATTGGAGTGACGCACAAATAATCAAGACAATCAGAAGTCATGGCACGACACTGGGTGATGAGACGTCCATTGAAAACCAATAAGTTGGAGGATGAAATGAAGAAACAAAATTTCAGAATGCTATTGGCAATAGCTGCATTGGCTGCGACATCATCAAGCCATGCCGTACTCATTGACTTTGCCGATCTGGCCTCGGCTGGGGATCACGGTATTGCCGGCTATGCCAGTGCTGGTTATCGAATCGGCAGCAGCCGGGTGGAAAATGATGCCTTCTTTGTGTGGGGGCGTGCATCACCGGATTTTGCCGGGCAAGTGGCCCTGACCAATGGCTGGGATGGCTTGTCAACAGTACTCACACGCGAGGATGGTGCCACCTTCTCATTGGTATCCATGGATCTGTCTGAAGCCTGGCGCCAACCCAGTTATGATCCGACTGCTGTGGTGTTCGTCGGTACACGTGCAGATGGTAGTACGGTCCGACAACAGGTCACGCTGGACGGCCTGTTTGGGTTCCAGCATGTGGATTTCGGGAGTGATTTTGCTGCCGTGACGTCAGTCAGCTGGATTCAATCCTGGCAATATCATCAGTTTGGCAACGTGGCTGTCATCGCGGTACCACTGCCGACCACGCTGGCGCTGCTATTGACAGGGTTGATGTTGATGCGCCGTCATTGACCAGGCAGCGTGTCAATCGTCGCTACTGCTGGAATCCGACGACGAGCCGGAATCCGAATCACTATTAGCGCTTGAGTCGGATTCCCAATCGTCGTTGGGGCATTGATCTATATCCTGACTGTCCTTTGCGGTAGGTCGGCATTGGGCGGTGTCTGGATCGGCATCTGGTAGCGTGCTGGCAGACAGCGCCGTCATGCCGCCTGCAGCCAAGGTGCCGGATATCATGGTATCGGGCGTAATAGGTAATGGGTTTGGTGGGTCGAGGTTATCTTGCTGATGCTGTTGGCGCTTTGTCGAGCTGTTGTTGCGATTGGATGCTGACGTTCGACTGGTCATCTTCAGCGTCACCAATGGGCCGCAGATCATGGCCAGTGCAATGCCGCCAATCCACCACAACCAACTACTGTCGGGTGATGAGGCCGACCGTTCGACACTGGCCTGTTGCGGTGAGGATGGGGCTGTTTCGGCGCTGAAAACGCCATTTGACAGAGAAACAAGTAGCACCAAGGCGATTGTTGGTTTTCGCCATTTTGGTGTCAGTAAATTCAAATTCCTTAAATGCAATGGCATAATCCGGCGAAGTCCCTTGTGTCGGCGCGTGGCGTGGTTTGCCAGCAGGGGCTGGGTGTGAACACCGTCATGGGTGAAAACGGGTGCATCAGGCTGATGCCAAGACAGGCCGCGTCATGGTTGGCAGCGCTTCATGCGGCAGCCGTGCTATACCGATACAAGATTGATACAAGATCGCCCTTGTCTCCCGCCAGTCAATATTAGCAGAACCTGGCGGGGCGGCACGCATCCGTGTCAGCAAGGGCGATGACAAAAAACGTTGTAACGGGAGGGGTGGATACGGTGATCGGTTGGTGGCGGCGACGCAAGCAAGCGAAAGACATGGAGGCCCTGCCTGCGTTGTTCGACCTGTGTCGTGATGCAGCGCTGCAACTGGATGAAGCAGGCCACATTACCTATGCCAACCCTGCCATGGCAACCTTGCTGGAGGTAGCATCCAGCGATGACCTGTTGCAACGAGCACTGCGCGATTTCTGTATACCTACCACCTTACAACAGTTGATACGCCCAGGTACGGGTGCAGGCTATGGTGAAATGCGCACAGCCAATGGCAGGCCCCGTTTTGTCAGTTACAGCCTGACGCCTTGTACATTGCAGCCTGGCCATCAAATGTTACTGGTACGTGATGAAACCGCTGCCATGACAGGTCAGCAAACGCTGATTGCCAATGAAAAGCGGTTCCGACTGCTGACCGAGCAAGCCAAGGACATCATTTCCGAACACACGCTCGAAGGCCGGATTGAATATATTTCGCCTGCCTGTCGTGAGGTATTGGGTTATCAACCAACAGAGCTGGTTGGCAAGATGCCTCATGATCTGGTTCATGCGGATGATCTGGACCTGGTCCTGCAAGCCCTCAAAGATCTGACTCGGTATGCTGAAGGTGTGACCTTGCAGTGCCGTGTGTTGCGATACGATGGGCACTATATCTGGACAGAAATCTACGGCAAGCTGATCGCTGACGCCCCACGGGATGGGGGCGTCTTCGTGTTGGTGATACGCGATATCACCAATCGTCGCATGGCAGAGGAATCCCTTCGAGAGTCGGAACGCCTGCGATCCCTGTTCGATCTGGCGCGCGACGAATTCTTCCTGGTTGATAACAGTGGCCGCATCGTCGATGTCAACCAGCATGCCTGCGAACACATGGGGACCAACCGTGGCTGGTTGATCGGGCACCAGTTTGATCAATTGATTTCAGCGCCCGACATTGATCTGACCCCGTTCGGGCTGGAAGACATTTACCGCCGTGCTTGTCGCGGCGAGCAGGTGATGCTGGATGTCATCCGCATCAACCATGCCGGTGAATCGCTGCAGGCCGAAGCCTTGTTCAGCGCCATCCGCCATGAAGGACGCAACTTGCTGCTGGTATCGTTGCGGGATGTATCCCAACGCAAGCGCATGGAAGCAGAGTTCCGCGAATCGGTGTCCGCGCTTCGTCTGCTGCACATGCGCTTGTTTGGCATCATCGAGGGCACCAATGACCTGATTGCCGCACTGGATCGGGAGTGTCGACTGATCGCCTACAACACTGCCTTCAAGCAGGCCTTTGAATACAACTACGGCTTGCCCGTGGCCTTGGGAACCAACCTGTTGGTCAGCCTGGTCGATCAGCCGGAGGCCATGGCCCGCACCTTCACCAACTGGCATCGTGCACTGACCGGCGATGTGTTTGCCGATACCCAGGTCTGGAAATGTGTTGAAAAAGGTGACGAATACTACGAAGTGAACTATTGCCCGATTCGTGATGAAGTGGGGGAGGTGTGTGGCGCCGCCTATATTGGACGCAATGTGACCCAACGCAAGGTGGCCGAAGACAGCTTGAAGCGGGCGCTTGAACAACTGGAAGCCGCCCGGCGTGAGACAGAAAAAGCCAATCTGCAATTGCGCCAAGCCAATACCGAACTGTTGCGCCAAGCCAACCAGGATGGCATGACGGGCATCGCCAATCGGCGCTACTTCGATGACTATCTCGCTCATGAATGGCGCCGTGCAGCACGTCTTCAGGAGTCGATGGCCATGATCTTTGCCGATGTCGATTTCTTCAAAAACTACAACGACCACTATGGACATCAAGCCGGTGATGAATGCCTGCGCAAGATCGCCAATGCCCTGCAGGACCAACTGCACCGCCCAGGTGACCTGCTGGCCCGCTATGGGGGCGAGGAATTTGTCATTCTGCTGCCCAATACCACCCTCGCGGGTGGCATCTTCATTGCGGAAGGCATGCTCAAAGCCGTCAGCACACTGAAGATTCCCCACGCGGCATCCAGTGCTGCCGATCATGTCACCCTCAGCCTGGGTGTTGCCGCCACCGTGCCCAGTGAGGCAACGGCAGAAGGCTTTCTGATGTATGGCGCAGACCAAGCCCTGTATTCCGCCAAAAAGAGCGGACGGAATCGGGTATTTGGTAGCCCGATCTGACCCAGACTTTGGGATATCGCTTGTCATTGGCAGGCTAGACACACTCAGCAGCCACGGTGGGTGCTCCCTGGTATTCTGCCACCACATGTTCACGGTGGATTTGCCGGATTTCGCAGGGCATACCGACTTGGTGTTGGTGTCTGTGTTACGAGCGGGCGAGCATATGATGACTGAATCCAGTATTTGAACATCGAAGCCAGCTCAGATAGGACGGTGGGGGCAGGCGCAACGTAAAGGGCAGGGGATGGTACCCACAGCAGGTGTGATTTGGGGATCGCAAAGCAAGAAACGGCATGAATTCGAGATGCCATGCTGAATCAGATTAAGTTGCAATATTTGGCATGTAATACGTTGTTGCAATTAATAATTTTCCTACAACACTAAAGGGTGTGATCGCATGTCGGGCGGCGCTATCGCTATAGGAGATGTTACGCAATGCGACCCCTTCGGTATTCCATCAACGTCACAATTGACGGGTGCTGCGATCATCGTGCAATTGTCGCGGACGAAGAGTTACATCGCCACGCGGCCGAGAATCTTGCTCGGGCCGATGCTCTTCTCTTTGGCCGGGTGACCTACCAAATGATGGAAACAGCGTGGCGAGCGCCGGCACGGGCCGGGGTGAGGCCTGAATGGATGAAACCCTGGATGGAACCGTTCGCGCGAGCGATTGATGCGAAGAAGAAGTATGTCGTATCCAGCACTCTGGACCAGGTCGATTGGAATGCGGAGCTCGTGCGCGGGGATCTCGAGAGTACCGTTCAGCAGCTCAAACGGGAGCCGGGTAAGGGACTGTTCGTGGGCGGTGTGGCGCTCCCTTTGGCATTGACGGAGCTGGGGCTGATCGATGAGTACGAATTTGTGGTGCAGCCCAGGCTCGCAGGCCATGGGCCGACGTTGTTCGTGGGGCTATCGAAACATGTGGACTTGAAGCTCGTGAGCCGGCTGGAATTTGGTTCGGGAGTGGTAGCGATGAGGTATGAGCCGAGAAGGTAGGAGAAAGACTTTTTGGCAACGAACCAGGCGCCGTCTAATAAGTTGATGCCGCGGGACGGTACACGCTGCCGCGCCGCTAAGCTCATGTTGTGAACTTGTTCAAAGTTTGTGATGAGCAGTTGCCAGCGCAGCGCAAAACCGGAAAGTATGTGTGATACGTGAGGATGTTAAGAGCGGCTAACAAAACCTAGCGAAGTGGTTCTGGTTAGGCGTGCAAACGAAGGCAGTACGAAAGTACGACAAGTTTGCACAACAACGCCAGAAGGGTTTTGTTAGCCGCGCTAAGTAACACTTGCACCCCGGTTATGGTTTTGCAATCAGACATTGAACAGATTCTTAGGTGGAGGAATTCATGGCAGGTGATTCAGCTCCTCATTTTCGTGATTCGGTTGCAGAACTGGAGGTCGAGAAACTTCGCCTCGAAAAAGCACGCTATCAAACCGATGTCTTTAAGACGAGCAGGTCTATGAGCAAGCACTCGCCGAGCTGAACTCAGGATCGATCCGACCAGATTGGGTGGCAAGGGCCATGGCCAAGTGTGGCGGTAATGATAGCTGGCCGGCGAGTTATTCAGCTTGATCAAGCAGCAACTGGATGTGCAAGGTTTGTTTCTGAAACAAGGCACGATTGTCGATGCCAGCCTGATCGCCGTCCCCAGTTCGACCAAGAACGCGGCGGGAGAGCGAGATCCCGAGATGAGCCAGAGCAAGAAAGGCAATCAATATTGAACATGAGCTGGCCAGTCGTCGAGCCAAGGTTGAGCATGTGTTTTTCGATCTGAAAGTACGTTTCGGGTATGCCAAGGTGCGTTACCGGGGGCTGGTGAAGAACCTCAGCCGATTTTTGTGCCTGGCAGCCTTGTCCAATGTGTTGCGTGCCGACCACTATTGACGCCGCCAGCGGCCAATTGCGTCTTGAGCGGGCTCAAAGCCCGGTAAAACGGGCTTTTGAGGTGCCATACGCGCCAAAATCACTAGGAATTCACTGAAGTTTGATGAAATTCGGTCTGACTCTGATTTGTGCAGAGCGGCCTAAGCGTATACAACACTTTGTTTTAAAAAGAAGACAGGTCAGTCAAAACAAAATCAGACCGGTTCAATAGTTTTGCGTTAGGCATCGGCAACAACGTTTACGACCACCGCACGAGGAGCTAAGCATGGAACTCACTGAACTGGAAAACGAGTACAAAGTGGCCGTCACTCAGGTCACGGATGATTACAACTGGTATCGCCGGCATCGTTGGGGCTATATCGCATTCTCGTGGCTGATTCGAGTCGCAGCTACTGCTGGCCTCGCCGGCGGCATACTCTTACCGCTACTTAACCCGACTGGTGCAGTTAATTTTCTTGGCATCAGCTTCGCATCTGGGGCGCAGGCTGCTATCGCCTGTCTGCTAGTCGCAGGACTTCTCGTTGGTTTGAATCAGGTATTTCTGGTTACATCGACATGGTCCCGCTATTCGGGAGCCATGTTGCGGATTAAAACCCTGTTAAGATTGATTGAGTGGGACTGGAAGATACTGAAATCAGGTTTTGATGCCCAAGTCGATGTAGATGGCAGTAAGAAGGCACGAGAGCTTTTCAGAAACGTTGTGGCTGAGTCGTCGAAGATCGTTGAAACCGAAACTGTGACGTGGAGTAGCGAACTTGCCAAGGCTGTTGAGAGCCTCGCTTCGCTGATCAAAGATCAGCGCGGTGCAGTCGAAATGCAACTCAAGGAGCTTCAAAAGATTCAGGACGAGGCTGAGAAAGAGGCCGCCCAGGCCCGTGCAGAGCAGGAAAAGGTATCTGAGGCAGCGCGAAAAGCGAATGTACCGGGAGCAGTGCGAGTGAAGGTTGACGGGGCGATCACCAGGCTTCAAGGGCAAGTAAAGGTTGCAGTAGCGGGCGTTGAACAGATATCGGATGCGAAGACTCTTTCGTTTGTGTTTAGCAGAGTTGAGCCTGGCTTGAAAGACGTGGTAATGCACTTTCAGGAATCCAACGGCAACAACGTGGCGTTGAGATCTGTGGTCGATGTAGCAAGCGGCAAGGTTGTGGATGTTTTGATTGCTGTACCAGGTGTCTAGCTGCTTGGTCAAAAGTAAGCGCCATTTAAAGGCATCCCATTACACACAAGTTCCATGAAAGAATACCTCCCCCCGCACTGATGAAGCACCTCACGCATGAACTGGGCCGCCGCAGAACTCGACACGCTTGACCTTGGTGATCCCCGACTGGATCGACGCGCGGTGTTGATGGCCGAACGGCTGGCGCGGCGCGTACATCCTGAACAAGCAAAGGCCGCCGTTGAAGCCGCGACAGTTGAATGAAGTGATCCGGCTGATTGCGCGGCTGTCATCAACGTGAAGGGACTTGTGTGTAATGGGATGCAGTCAACCATCAGGGATGCAAAATGTTATGAGTTTCGTGCCCTTTCGCTAGTGCGCGTACATCTCAACTTTAGGAGTATCCACATGTTTCAAACCAGTTGGCTGACTGTTTTCGGGCTCGCAGTTGAGATTCTCGGGCTCGGCTTTCTATTCATTGATCTACATCGGTCGAAGACAGCGAACCTCTCATTTGCGGAGTTTCAGCAGAAGCAGGGTGTCATTGATGCAACTGCCAGGGAGCTTGTTGTCAACCTGAACAAGGGGTTGCTGTCGCTAACAGCATTCGTGAGCCAGTACCTGTCACTACTGGAGATGGAGGCAGAGTTTCGTGAGGATCCGAACGCGTTGACTCATAAGGCCGGAAACGATCCAGCGGCTTGCGAGGTTCTGGCATTTCTACAGGGGAAGTCACCGAACAGCATACGCCGCTTTGCTGTAAGCAAATTTGCCCATGTCCAGGCCGATGTACCATCGAAAACCATGGTTGACCGCGCGCTTCTACTTATTGAGGGTAGCCGTACTGAGTTAACGCAAATGTATGATGATGCTCTCCGAGAGACTCTCAAGCTGCGCAGGATTGCGCGACTAGGGATCTTCTTCGTCGCTCTGGGCGCGTCGGCGCAATTCATCGACCTATTCTTCATTGATACCCCCACCAAAACGGCTCATGTCAGACATGTATCCTAGTCAGGTGCATCCGTTATATGTTTGTCCCGGCTGACAAAACAATGCATCGTGCAAATTCGGAATAGAGTGTTGAATTGGCTTTAATTGCCATATTCGGCATGTTGCACGTTGTTGCGATTCACAATGGGGCATGGATACTGATGGATTGATCCCTTCTTCGTGGAAGGGAAAGCGGGGGAGTGGGTGGTCTAGCCTGCTTTATACCCAAGAAAACTGGATATGCATCTTGATGGGTGAGTATCACATGGTTAGGTGCACATGAAATGTCCGTTGCTCCCGAGCACTTCAACAGGATGCTTGATCGTGCTGCGCTGGTGTTTCGAATCCTTGGAACGCTCGTCTTGCTTCCTTGCATCGTTTACGTTGTGGTATTCGCAGCGTACAACACAGTGGCTGCAGTCGTTGCGTTGGTTGTAGCGGTTGTCGGCGGCATGCTGGTCTTTCATCTCCTGACATCGTTCCGCCGGTGTATCGCCTGCGGCACCATGATCTGTAACTTCCGTGTCCATGGCGAGCAGGCGGTTGGTAAGAAGTTTGTATGTGCACGCTGTGGTGGCATCGTACATGCCAAGGAGGGGTTCATGTGGCTTCGCGATTTCAGTGGATAGCAGCAGTGGATTCCGATTTCGGCCAGTGCCGCATGTGCCCGTAATGAACGCTTGACCGGCCGTTTGGGCCACCGTGCGGCTTTTCGCTTTGCTTCTCGCTGACCACCCGTTAACTCAAGTCTTTAAATCACAAGAAAGATGTGTCATGCCCGATAAGCAAGTCGTTGTACCAGACAACACTGCAGTGCGCACTGCACTATGGCGTGCGTTGCATGTAGAACTTGATTCCCCTCCGCACGTATTTGAAGATGTTGTAGGCTTGAAGCTGATCGCCCCTGATGAGGGCTGGCGCAATCGCCCAGACATGAGTCCATTCACACGGCCGTTTCGTGCTTCCATCCTCGCTCGCGCCCGCTTTGTCGAAGATCTGGTCGTAGCACAAGTCGCGCAGGGGATGTCGCAATACGTAATCCTGGGGGCGGGGCTGGATACCTTTGCGCAGCGACAACCTGCGACTGCCTCTGGCATACAGGTGTTCGAGATTGACCACCCGGTTACGCAGGCATGGAAGCGGCGGCGCCTCGTTGAACTTGGCTTCGGTATTCCGCCTTTCCTGCACCTCATTCCAGTGAATTTTGAGGCAGGGGATGATTGGTGGGTGCAATTGAATGCATCGGGTTTCGATATTGAGAAACCGGCGGTGGTGGCTTCTACTGGTGTCAGTATGTACCTGACCAAAGCAGCAATCTTGGCAACGCTGCGGCAGGTTGCGACACTCAAGCAGGGTTCGACACTGGTTATGTCGTTCATGTTGCCAATTGAGCTGACTGATCCGGAAGTTCGTCCAGGTGTTGAGCGCGCAGCAGCGGGTGCGGCATCGAACGGTACACCTTGGATCAGTTTCTTCACACCTGACGAAATGCAGGCCTTGGCACGTGAAGCGGGCTTCAGGAAGGTCGAGCATGTTTCTGCTGCGGCACTCTCTGAGCGCTATTTTGCGGGCAGGGAAGACGGTTTGCATCCGCCGAACAACACGGAAGAGTTGCTGCTGGCGACGACGTAACAATCCAACAAGACAGGAGGGGTATCCGCATGTGGGCTTCACCTACTTGTGGCTACCCACTACCTCGGACGTTCGGCATCAGATGAGCCATGATTGAGGGGGAGGGCGTCATGAACAAGGTCAAAACCTATGCCGGTGGCTGTTTATGTGGTGCCATCCGGTTCGTTGCATCTGGCCCGGCGTTGAACCCACACACCTGCTCATGTAAGCGGTGTCAGCGTCATTCTGGCGCGTTGACCCAGATCTGGGTTGAGTTTCCGAAAGACAGCGTGCAATGGGTGGGTGCTGGTGGCATGCCTGCTACTTGGCGTTCATCAGCGTATTCAAGCCGCGCATTCTGCTCGAACTGTGGTAGTACTTTGGGTGCCATAGACGACAACCCGACCATCGCACTTGTCCTGGGTGTTTTCGATTCGCCCAACAGCAAAGAACTCGCCCCCACCAAGCATTCATTTGTTTCAAAACGACCAAAGTGGTGGCGCGTATCTTCCGTCATTACCGGCAAGGCGTTGCACAATCCCTCCAGGCTTTCACCTTACTGTGACCAGGCGTCGGGCGAGGACGAGTGACGCCCCTGTTGTGTCGCGGGATTGGACTGGAATTAGTAAAGAATCCGGCACCGAATTGTCCCGGTCACTTGTTGTAATGCCTCAAGCGCTACCTGGCTGGAGTCGACATCGACATCCATCACCACATAGCCAACATGTTCGTTGGTTTGCAGGAACTGTGACGAAATATTGATGCGGTTGGCGGAGAACACCTCGTTGATGTGTGCCAATACACCGGGTTCATTGCGGTGAATGTGTAGCAGTCGGCATTTTCCGGGGTGGGCGGGTAGCGATACTTCCGGGAAGTTGACGGCGGTCAGGGTTGATCCATTGTTGGAGTATCGCAGGAATTTGGCGGCGACTTCGGCACCAATGTTGGCCTGGGCTTCCAGCGTGCTGCCGCCGATATGCGGGGTGAGAATCACATTGTCAAATGCTCGCAACGGTGACAGGAATTCCTCATCATTGCCTTTGGGCTCAACCGGGAATACGTCAATCGCGGCACCAGCAAGGTGTTTACTGGACAGGGCTGCAGCGAGTGCATCGATATCCACCACCGTGCCGCGGGAGGCATTGATCAAGTGGCTGCCTGGTTTCATCTGTTGCAGCTCGTGTCTGCCGATCATGTTCATGGTCTGGGCGGTTTCCGGCACATGCAGGGTGATGGCATCGGCTTGCGTCAGTAGTTCATCTAGCGTGCTGACTTGGCGTGCATTGCCCAGCGGCAGCTTGGTTTCGATATCGTAGAAGGCGACCTGCATGCCCAGTGCTTCAGCCAGCACGCCGACCTGAGTGCCGATATGGCCATAGCCGACGATGCCCAGGGTTTTGCCACGGACTTCCACACTGCCTTCTGCCGATTTAACCCAGCCACCCCGGCGTACAATGGCATATTTTTCGGGGATGCCGCGCATCAGCATGATGGCCTCGGCAATCACCAGTTCGGCAACGGAACGTGTATTGGAGAATGGTGCATTGAATACCGGGATGCCACGTAGGGCGGCAGCGGTCAGATCAACCTGATTGGTGCCGATGCAGAAGCAGCCTACGGCAATCAGCTTTGATGCTTCGGCCAGAATGGCATCAGTCAGTTGCGTACGGGAACGGATGCCGATGAAATGTGCATCACGCACGGCCTCGATCAGTTCTGCTTCGGGTAGCGATTTGCGATGATAGTCGATGTTTTCATAACCATCAGCCTTCAGCGCCGCGACAGCAGATTCATGCACACCTTCCAGCAACAGAAACTTGATCTTGTGTTTATCCAGCGAATATCGTTTCATTCCAGCCTCACGCGGTGACAATACCTGATAAAATCGATTGGGTATTATGGCACAGGCGCTGTATATGTGGCCAACCCTTGCATGGGTGGCCTATTGACCTCACAACAACGATACATGACAACACCATGAGCTTTTCCCTGATCCCCGCCCTTGAGCAGATTTTTACCGACCAGCGAGTGCGTACCGATACCGATGCACTCAATCAATATGGCCTGGACTGGACTCGCATTTACACCCCACAGCCGATTGCAGTGGTGTTTCCCAAAATGGTGGACGAAGTGCAAGCGCTGGTGCGCTTGGCCAATGAACATGAGATTGCACTGGTGCCCTCTGGCGGGCGTACCGGTCTGTCAGGGGGGGCGGTGGCCAGGCAGGGTGAAGTGGTTGTGTCGTTCGACCGCATGGATAACTTGCGCGATTTCAACCCAGTCGATCGCACGGTAGTGTGTGAAGCGGGTGTCATCACCGAACGTTTGCAACAATTTGCACACGAGCAAGGCTTATACTTCCCTGTGGATTTTGCCTCGCGTGGTTCCAGCAGGCTGGGTGGCAACATCTCGACTAACGCAGGCGGGATCAAGGTGGTACGTTATGGTCTGTTCCGTGACTGGGTAGTGGGCCTGAAAGTGGTGACCGGCAGTGGTGAGGTGTTGGAACTGAACAATGGCCTGATCAAGAATGCAACAGGCTATGACCTGCGCCATCTGTTCATTGGTGCGGAAGGTACACTGGGCTTTGTGGTGGAAGCCACCATGAAGCTGGCCCGTGCGCCACGTGAGCTGTCAGTCATGGTATTGGCGGTGCCAGAGTTGGAGGGCATCATGAATGTGTTCAACAGCTTCCGTAGCCGCATCGATCTGACAGCATTCGAGTTTTTCTCGGAAAAGGCGTTGAAACATGTGCTGGCACGTGGTCATCTACAACGGCCATTTGAAAGCGAGAGCAATTATTATGTATTGCTTGAGTTCGAGAACCAGAGCGATGCAGAGCAGGAACTGGCCCTGCAATTGTTCGAACAAGCGCTGGAGCAAGGTTGGATTGTCGATGGGGTGATCAGCCAGTCCGATACGCAGGCCAAGACATTGTGGCGTTTGCGCGAAGATATCAGCGAATCGATTGCACCGAAAAAGCCCTACAAGAACGATATTGCCATCACCATTGCCAATGTACCGCCGTTCATGCAGGCACTGGATGCGGTCCTGGCCCGTGAGTACCCGGATTTCGAGGTGGTCTGGTTTGGCCATATTGGCGATGGCAACCTGCACATCAATGTGCTGAAGCCGGACGATCTGTCGATGCCGGATTTCGTCGGCCGCTGCCAGCAGGTGAACCAATGGGTATTCGACCTGGTCCGCCAGTATCGTGGCAGCATTTCGGCCGAGCATGGCGTGGGGTTGACCAAGCAGCCTTATCTGGATTACACCCGCTCAGCCGCCGAAATCGAGCTGATGCGTGGTATCAAGCAGGTGTTTGACCCTAAAGGCATCATGAATCCCGGAAAATTGCTGTAATTTTCGGCCGGCGTCGTGTAGGTGCCAAAAGTGAGTGCTGTCCAGGTCCGCTTGCGACAGCACCATTTCAAGGGTCGCTCCATTTGATCAGGAATCCAACCAGCTACCGGTGTCGTGGCTATCCTGTTGGAGATGTCAACAGAACTTAAAGCAAAGGTACGAATGTTTTACTTGGGCAATGCCGTGATAATGCCTTCTGGGGATGGCAGATCAGGGTTGTCCAAACACCGTGCACCACACCGCCATTACCGTTGCAATATGCGGCTCAATCGCAGTTTCATCCACGATGTAACGCTTTCGCCCATCAAGCCGTTGTGCATGTTGTAACCGACGGTATTCACGATACTCCTGTTGTGCTGCCAAGGCTTGATCTGCTGGTAACAGGCCAGCGTCTGCTGCAAAACCAAGCAGGGCGATATTGCCTTTGTTGCCGGTCAGTTTCGGGTGAGCTGCCGAATAAGCCAATACCAGATACTGTACGATGAATTCCACATCAATGATGCCACCACGGCCATGTTTCAGATCAAAGCCTTCACGGCTGCCCAGTCGGTTTTCCAGCATTTTGTGACGCATGGCATAAACTTCTTGACGCAAGGTAGCCAAGTCACGATGTTGCATCAGCACGTGCTGTCGGATTGTCTCGAATTGTTCACCAACGGCTACATCGCCGGCACAGTAGCGGGCGCGGGTCAGGGCTTGATGTTCCCATACCCAAGCATGGCCATGCTGGTAATCGGCAAAGCCTTCGATACTGGTTACCATCAACCCACTTTCGCCATTGGGGCGTAATCGCAGATCAATCTCGTACAGCATGCCAGCAGCAGTCGATGTACTCAGCCAAGTGCCGATACGCCGGGCCAACTTGGCGTAATTCTCACCCGCACTGTCATGATCATCTTCATATAAGAAGATCAGGTCCAGGTCAGAGGCGTAGCCCAATTCTTTGCCACCCAGTTTGCCGTAACCGATGATCGCGAAACGTGGCATATCACGATGCTTGCCTGGTAGAGCCAGCCAGCAGCAACGCAGCACTTCAGCCAAGATCAGATCAGCCAGATCCGACAAATGGTCTGATAGGGTTTCCAGCGGCAACAGGCCCGCCAGATCCTGCGCAACCAGCCGGAACAGGTGGGTGTGCTGGAAGTGTCGCAACATGTCCATCTGCTGTTCTGCATCGCCGGCGACGGCATCCAGCTCTGCGGCCAGCCGCTCACGTGCTTGTGGCCAATCGGGTGCGGCATAGAGCAGTCTGGCATCAAGCAGTTCATCCAGCAGAATCGGGTGGCGTGTCAGATAGTCGGAAACCCATGGGCTGGCACTATACAGACTGGCTAGCCGCTTGAGTGTTTGTGGGTGTTCACTCAGCAATGCCAGATAGGATTCGCGACGTAGGATGGTATCCAGCAGTCGGATCATTCTCGATAAGGTGTCGTCCGGATTGGGCATGCCTGCTGCTACTTCGATGATCGGTGGTAGCAGTGCATCCAGCCGTCTGCGGCTGCGCTCCGGGATTTGCCGATAGCGGGATGAGGATTTCATTTGCCCCAGCAACTGCTTGACGGTATCCGGCTCGTGGTACCCCAGTTCAGCCAGTTTGGCAGTGTGCTGTTCACTGTATTCGTCGTCCTGCCATAAGTCATCCAGTGGGTGTTCGCCTTCGTCCTGTGGGGCTGTGAAGACATGCTCGAAATGATTGGTGACCCGGCTGCGATGCCGTTGCAAGGTTTTCTCAAAAGCACCCAACCCATCAAAACCCATGCTGTGGGCAATCTGCAGCCGGTCTTCTGCTTGTGTCGGAAGGGTTTGTGTCTGCGCGTCATCCAGATATTGCAAGCGATGTTCCAGATTGCGCAGAAAGGTGTAAGCATCCAGCAGCTCATGTGTGGCATGGTGTGGCAATAGTTTGTGTTGGCCTAACCAGGCAAGTACGGCCCGGGTTGAGCGTAGTTGCAGGCCGCGTTCCCGACCACCGCGGATCAGCTGAAACACCTGTGCGATGAATTCAATTTCGCGTATGCCACCTGGACCCAGTTTGATATTTTCGGCCATGTCACGTCGTGCTACCTCGCGACGAATCTGACCATGAAGGCTACGCATCGAAGCATAGGCACTGTAATCCAGGTATTTGCGATAGACAAAGGGCTTGACCAGCGCCCATAATCCCTCAGCATCCCCAGTCAGGGCGCGACCTTTCAGCCAGGCATAGCGTTCCCATTCGCGGCCTTGGGTATGCAGGTATTCCTCCAGCATGGCAAAGCTCGATACCAGCGGGCCGGAGTCGCCATAGGGTCGCAAACGCATATCGACTCGGAATACAAAGCCATCGGCAGTTGGCTCGTGCAATGTGGCAATGATCAAGCGTCCCAGTCTAGTGAAGAACTCGTGATTCGATAGCTTGCGGGGGCCATTGGTGGTGCCATCTTCCGGATACACGAAAATCAGATCGATATCCGACGAGACATTCAATTCGCCGCCACCCAGTTTGCCCATGCCAACCACAATCAATTGTTGTGGCGTACCGGTCTCGTCGCCAATCGGCTCGCCAAATTGTGGGTGCAACCAATGTGCATGGTGCTTAACGGCCTGTTCAACGCTGATTTCAGCCAAGCTGGTTACGGAGCTGACGACTTCATTGAGGTTCGCCAGGCCACTGATGTCGCGCAGGATGATTCTGGCCATGACATGTTTGCGCAGGGTTCTCAGCAGACGTTTCAGTCCGACCTCATCGGTGACGGCGGGCTGTTCGGCAATGAACGCTTGCATTGCTGCTTTGTCGTACGGTTGCTGTGCCAGTGCGGTTTCGGTGCTGACCAGCATGGGACTGGCGGTATGCAAACGTTGCAGGTAGCGGCTATGTTGGCTGGCCAGATCAAATGGGGTAGCGGATTGGTGTTCGCGCATCGGCAGGGCTTTCGATAGAATGGCGGCGATTTCGATGATATTCCAATATCCTATTGTTGCCACAGCGTGATGCCAATGATGATTTGGCTGGTTTCGTTCAGGCTGGGTTACGCATGGAAATGGTATAGATTGAGAAGTGTATCGGACAAATGACTGTTACGTGCAAACGTGGTGGTCGTTGTCCGACCGGGTAGTCCTGAATGTGCCGTATGCAGACAGACCTGATGTCGATGAGCCCTTCCAACCTGATCCAGGTAACTGCGAATGGGCGCAGTCTTTCTTTCAGGCCAAACTGTTTCGACTGGTTGATACAGGGCTGGCAAACTGCCCGACTGCATTCTGGGACGGAGCACAGCGGGGTGTGGCTGTGCCCAATCATATTTGACTAGCCTTTGGCGTGGCCTGCGATAAGGCCGACAAGCGTAGTGTGAAATCGCTGCCTTGTCCCGTGATACTGATTGTTGATGTCTGATACTTCGCCAAGCAAGGCTTCCATTTACTTCCGTTTTTGTCGCAAGCTCGTCTCACGCGCCATTGCTTGGCACTGTCGTGCCATATTACGCATCACCTTGGCTGTTGGTGTGCTGTTGTTGGCCGTGTGGGCGACATTGCAGTTCTGGTTGTTTCCCAATCTGGATCAATACCGGCCGGACTTGGTGAGATTGGCCACTCGCGAGATCGGCTTGCCGATGACGATTGGCAATTTGTCAGGTTATTGGGATGGTCTGTCACCGCGTATTGTGTTCCGGGATGTCCATCTATTCGATACTGGCGGGCGGCCCGCAGTTGCGTTTGATCAAGTGTCAGCGACAGTGTCATGGTGGTCACCAGTGCTGTTCAAGCTCCGTTTTGCGTCGCTGACGTTGGAACGCCCAGCATTGGTGGTGCGACGTAGCCAGGAGGGTGTGATTTCCCTGGCAGGTATCCCGTTGAATGGTGATGGCCCTGATAGTGGTTTTGGCGATTGGGTGCTTGAGCAGTCTGCCATCGATATTCGCCAGGCGCAGCTGACCTGGCTGGATGATCAGTTTCAGGCGCCACCGTTGACGGTCGATCAGGTCGACTTCCGCCTGGACAATCGGTTCGGCTACCACCGTTTTACATTGTTGGGCAGACCACCAGCCCAGCTGGCATCACAACTGATGCTGCAAGGTAATCTGCGTGGTAAGCGACTGACCGAATTGGGCGGTTGGTCTGGCCAGACACGTTTCTCGCTCGACTACGCGGATCTGGCTGCCTGGCGCCAATGGATTCATTACCCGGTCTCGCTTGAGCGTGGTAAGGGGGGCGTCAGTGGTCAGCTTACGCTGGACCGTGGCAAGCCAAAACGCTTACAGATGGCGTTAAAGTTGAATGATGTGCAGGTCAGGTTAGGTCCGCAATTGTCGACACTGAGCGTACAGCGCATGAATACTGAATTCAACCTGGAGCGAACCGGCCAGCGCTATGATCTGCAGATTGCTCAGTTTGATCTGGACCGCCGTCAAGGGGCTGACATCCGGCAGCGCAACTTGCAAGTGGAACTGACAGATACAGGAGCGGGCGGCTGGCAGTTGACCCAGTTGAATGCGCCAGCTCTGGATTTGGCACCACTGGCCGAATTGGCCAGTACCTTACCCTTGCCAGAGCGAGTCAACCGCGCCCTGCAACAGTCCAATCCAAAGGGGCGATTGCGGGATGTTCGTTTTGAATGGGCGGCCGCGCCTGCACAAAGCTATCGTTTCAGTGGTGCATTTGAGCAGGTCAGCCTGGCGCCTATTGATGGTTCGCCAGGTGTTACCAGTTTGACGGGTGCGATCATGGCTAGCGAGCAAGGTGGCACCATGACACTGGATAGCCAGGAGGCCAGCTTGACCTTGCCGGGTGTATTCGAGCGTCCCCTCGCATTGACCAAGCTGGATGCCGCATTGGATTGGAAGCGGGATGGCAAGACTTGGCGGGCGCAGTTTCGCCGCATGCGGGTCGTCAACCCAGATCTGAATCTGCGGGTTTCCGGTGAATATCGATACACTGGCAAGGGCGCGGGCTGGGCCGATTTACAGGCTGAACTGGGCAGTGTAAATGCCAGCGCGGTGTGGCGTTATATGCCGCTGGTGACGTCTGCGGATTTTCGCCATTGGTTACAGGCAGCGCTGAAAGCCGGCACAGCAGAAAATGCCCGCATGGTGTTGCGTGGTGAATTGGATCAATTTCCATTTGAACGACCCAACAGCGGTGAGTTCCGGGTAGATGTGGATGCCCGTGATATCGATTTGATGTTTGGTCCGGGTTGGCCGAGAATCGACAAATTGAATGCAAAATTGGCCTTTGTTGGTGATCGACTGCGGATCGATGGCAAAAGTGGCAACATATTTGGTACACGCATTCTGAAAGTGCAAGGTGATATCCCCAGCCTTAACCGGGGTGACAAGCTGTTGATCAATGGTGAAGTAGAAGGTAGAACGGATGATTTTCTGCGGTTTGTCGACAGCAGCCCGGTAGACCAAGCGTTGGATGGTTTCACCCGAGGTATCAAGGCGCAAGGGAATGCTCGTTTGGGTATCAAGTTGGATATCCCGTTGCAACATACCGATGACACCAAGGTTGCTGGTCTTGTCCGTTTAGCGAGTAATCGACTGGATTTCGGGAAGTCCATTCCGCTCCTAAACAATGTCACGGGAACACTGCAGTTCACGGAACGGGGTATCGCCTTCAATAATCTTGCGGGGGAGGCTTTGGGTGGACGCTATGTGGCGAATGCAGATACCTTGGCGGACGGTACAGTGCGTATTACAGGACGCGGCCGGGTGACCGGGGCTGGTTTGCAAGGCTGGTTGGATCGTCCCTTGTATCGACAGCTGAAAGGCGATACAGCCTTTCAGTTGGGGTTGTTGATCCGTCACAACGGGACTGATCTGCTGGTGGAATCGAATTTGCAGGGTATGGCAGCCGATCTGCCACCGCCGTTTGCCAAGGCGGCGAGTGAGCAGCGTCCATTACGATTGCAATTGGCGGATAGTGCAGGGCAGACCCGTTGGCAACTGCGGCTTGATCGGCAACTGATGTTGGATATGCTGGAAAGGCCGGATCAGCCAATGGCGGGCAATGTTGTATTGAATCCGCTGCCGGAACAAGCTGGCTTAGGGGGTGAGCCGATTCCAATGGCTGGAACAATCCGGTCTGGGGTCAATGTGTCCGGTACGTTGTCAGCATTTGATGTCGATCGTTGGTTGCCATTGCTGAGTAGCGGTGATGGTAGCAGCACGCTGGCTTCGTTGAGCATCAATGATGTACGTGCCAACAGCATGACCATTCTGGACAAGACATTGCGCGATGTGAAGCTGAGTGCACAGCATGAAGGCAGCTCATGGCTGTTCAATGTCAGCAGCCATGAACTGCAGGGTGTTATCAGTTGGAACAGTCACGAAAGCGGCCGCGTGACAGCCCGATTGAAACGTTTGCAGCTGCCATTGGCCAATGCAGAGCGTAGCCCGGATGCCGTCAGCATGACTCAAGGTAATAACCTGCCTTGGCTTGATATTGCCATCGACAACGTGCTCTATAAAGAAAAGAACATCGGCAAGCTCGAGCTACGTGCCCAGCCACGTAACGATACCTTGCGTTTCGAACGCCTGGTCTTGCAGGCGCCGGATGGTACCTTGAAAGCTGATGGCTTATGGGCATTCCGGATCCGGCCGGAAAGCTCGCAGTTCAATTTCCGGATTGAAAGTGATGATGTCGGTAAATACCTAGCCCGCTTCGGTTACGCCGACACGATCCGCAAAGGTAATGCCAAGCTGGAGGGGAAATTGAGTTGGCAGGGCAGCCCTTATGACCCGGTGCTGGCCACCTTGACCGGTCAGATGATGCTGGAGGCTAAAAATGGCCAGTTCGAAAAGATCGACCCAGGCATTGGTAGGCTATTGGGTATTCTGTCGTTGCAGTCCTTGCCACGTCGCATGACGCTTGATTTTGGTGATGTATTCAGTGAGGGATTGGCGTTTGACACCGTGACCGGCAGGGTGCTGGTCAACAAAGGGGTCATGAATACCGACAATGGTGTGATTGTTGGGCCTGCTGCTGTCATTACCATGAAAGGCGATGTGGATGTGGTGAAAGAAACACAGAACCTGTCGGTACGTGTCGTACCCAAGGTCGGCGATGGGATTTCCATTGCGGCCTGGGCTGCATTGGCCAACCCATTGGCTGGTGTCGGTGCGTTGGTACTGCAGAAGCTGATGCAGGAACCGATCGGGCAATTGATTGCCTATGAATACCGGATCAGTGGCGATTGGCGGGAGCCCAAAGTGGAAAAGGGTATACCCGCTAAACCCAAGCGAGAGCCGCAGTCAGGAAAGTAAAAGCGAATCCCTTGACACCGCTGGGTTCGCTATCAGATTGACATTAGTATGGCCATCGGGCTGATAGGCTGGTCTGGCATGTTACATGTGGACCAATTCTGCTGGCATCTGCCGGCTGCAGGGCAAAATAACGAGAACCTGAACATGTCTACCAAAGCACATACATCAAGCAGGAGCAAAAAAGCCGTACCCCAATCCGTTGTCGGTGCAACCCGCGTGGCGGCAATTCAAATGGCCTCCGGACCGTCGGTATCGGCCAATCTGACGGAAGCGGAGATGCTGCTGGATATGGCGGCCAAGGAAGGGGCCAAGTTGGCGGTCTTGCCTGAGTACTTCGCTATCATGGGCATGAAGGAAACCGACAAGGTCGATGCCAGGGAGGAGGAAGGTAAAGGACCAATCCAGCGTTTTCTAGCCAAGATGGCCAAGAAATACAAAATGTGGATCATTGGTGGCTCGGTGCCATTGGTCAGCAGCCAGTTGGGTAAGGTCCGCAATGCCTGTCTGGTGTATGACGACAAAGGCAAGCAGGTCGCTCGGTATGACAAGATCCATCTATTCGGTTTGGAGATGGGTGAGGAAAAGTATTCCGAAGAGCGCACGATTGAACCAGGTAAGGATGTGATCGTAGTTGAGACGCCATTCGGCCGCATCGGATTGTCGATTTGCTATGACCTGCGTTTCCCGGAACTGTATCGTGCTATGCATCCCGTTGACTTGATCGTGGTGCCGGCGGCCTTTACCGAAACGACTGGTAAGGCGCATTGGGAGCCACTGCTGCGTGCCCGGGCGATTGAAAATCTGGTTTATATCATTGCTGCAGCACAGGGTGGTTACCACCGCAATGGCCGTGAAACCCATGGCGACAGCATGATCATTGATCCGTGGGGGGTGGTGCTGGATCGGTTGTCGCGTGGTTCGGGAATCGTGATTGCCAACATCAATCCAGCCTACCAGCAGCGCCTTCGTGGTAGCCTGCCGGCACTGTCGCATCGCACCTTGTGAAATTGCTGCGACGCGATCCAGTCGAACTGACGGCCAGCCAACTCCGGTTGGTCAAAGCTTTACGGTATGGCTGGTGGGTATGGCTATTGGTGGGATTGGCCGTTGCGTGGTATGTGAGACACGCAGTACCGACTGAATGGAGCTATTGGCTATCCAGTGCGGTGATCGGCATGGTTGGCTACCGTGCACTGGTTCATATCGATTTACGGTCACGTGGGGCGCCCAGCATTGTCTTCGGATTGATCATCTTCTTCTTGATGCCTTTGGCCAAGTGGCTGGGTGGTGCTACCGAATGGCCTCAGCCGTTGCACTTGGCAGGTACGTTGCAATACCTGGGTTGCGTGTTTGCCAGCTGGGGTATTTGTGCACGAATCGGCCGGCGCGAGCTCATTGCGTTACAATCGACTTTATCCCGACAGCTGGATGGGCAGTTGACCGCTGCCGAAGAAAGCGAACCTGGCTGGGCGCGACGTATCAGTGTACGGCGCCGTTCACCGACAGAATGAAGAGAACCATCATGCAGACACAAGCCACAAGCGCAATCTATCAACCTAACCCGTCGGTCTTGTTCGAGACCGCACGGGATACCCTGTTAGCCCCTTATTCGCTGGATGATCATGCGCTGGATCATGTGTTCGGCGATATCATGACGCATGATGTGGACTATGCCGATCTGTATTTCCAATACAGCCGTTCGGAAGGTTGGACGCTAGAAGAAGGAATCGTCAAATCCGGTAGCTTCAATATCGATCAGGGTGTGGGTGTCCGCGCAGTTTCTGGTGAGAAAACTGCTTTTGCCTATTCCGATGATATCAGCCTGCCTGCGCTGAAGCAGGCAGCTGATGCCACCCGTGCCATTGCGCGTCACGGTGGCAGTCGCCAGATCGGTGTTGTGCAGCAGCATCATGGCCGTGGTCTTTACCTGCCGCACGATCCGATCGCCAGTCTTACCGATTCGGACAAGATTGAGCTACTGGAGCGGATTGAAGGTTATGCCCGTGCGCTGGACCCGCGAGTGACACAGGTGATTGCGCATTTGGCTGCCGAATACGAGGTCGTGATGGTGGCGCGTCATGATGGGGTACGGGCTGCCGATGTGCGCCCGTTGGTACGGTTGTCGATTCAGGTGATTGTAGAGGAAGCTGGTAAGCGGGAACAAGGTAGCGCTGGTGGAGGTGGCCGCTTTGATTACGCCTATTTTAACGATGCCATACTGCGTGATTATGCCGCGAAGGCGGTTCATCAGGCGGTGATCAATCTTTCTGCTCGACCTGCACCGGCTGGTGAAATGACGGTAGTGCTGGGCGCGGGCTGGCCCGGCATTTTGTTGCACGAAGCCATTGGCCATGGACTCGAAGGTGATTTCAATCGCAAGGGTTCTAGCGCCTTCTCTGGTCGAATCGGAGAAAAGGTGGCGGCAACCGGCGTTACCGTTGTGGATGACGGCACGCTACATCAGCGTCGTGGTTCATTGAATGTCGATGACGAGGGAAATCCGACCCAATGCACTATGCTGATCGAAAATGGCATTCTACGTGGCTATCTGCAGGATTCGCTGAATGCACGTCTGATGGACGTGCCAGTAACAGGTAACGGCCGCCGTGAAAGTTATGCCCATATCCCGATGCCACGTATGACCAATACCTATATGTTGTCTGGTGATAAAACCCGTGACGAGATCATTGCTTCGGTCAAGCATGGCATATATGCCGCCAATTTTGGTGGTGGCCAGGTTGATATTACCAGTGGCAAATTCGTGTTTTCTGCCGCTGAGGCCTACATGATCGAGGATGGCAAGATCACCTATCCGGTGAAAGGGGCTACGTTGATCGGCAACGGCCCAGATGTACTGACTCGAGTTACCATGATTGGCAATGACATGGAGCTGGACCCTGGTGTGGGTACCTGTGGTAAGGAAGGTCAAAGTGTACCGGTTGGTGTTGGGCAGCCTACCTTGCGTATCGATGGTGGATTGACCGTGGGCGGTACAGCCTGATTAGATTGCTTGCGAATCAAAAGCCGTGTGGTCACCCACACGGCTTTTTTTGCCTTCGTTACAAGGTGTGAGTTGACGAGAGGGAATGCTGATTCTTGGACGTACTATTCATCATGTGACCTGTGTACGTAATTTGATTGAATCAAGCAAACGCTTGTTTTAGACTCGTCATAATCTTGTTGTCTAACTATGATTGGTTGCCATGAAAACACGCCTGACTGAATTGCTTGGCATTGAGCATCCTGTTGTTTGCCCTGGTATGAGCTGGATTGCTGTGCCGGAGCTCGTGGCTGCAGTCAGTAATGCCGGTGGTCTGGGGATTTTGGCGACCGGGCCCCTGACTGCAGTGCAGACTCGTGAAGCAATTCGTCAGATTCGAAGTCTGACGGACAAACCATTTGGTATTGGTTGTACGTTGATGATGCCGGGCGCAAGGGAAAATGCGGAGGTCGCACTGAAAGATCAGGTACCAGTCATCAATTTCTCACTGGGCAAAGGTGATTGGATCGTACAGCGTGCTCATGCCTACGGTGGGAAGGTGATTGCAACCGTAGTTACTGAAAAACATGCACAGGCAGCCGAACGAATCGGCTGTGATGCTTTATTGGTTACTGGGCATGAAGCAGCCGCGCACGGCGGAGAGGTGACCTCGCTGGTGCTGGTGCCAGCCATTGCACGGAAAGTGAAGATTCCGGTTATTGCGACAGGCGGTTTCGGGAATGGCGCTGGATTATTGGCTGCATTAGCGCTTGGGGCAGATGGCGTTGCCATGGGGACCCGCTTTGCCATGACGCGAGAAAGCCCGGTGCACAGCCAGACCAAGGCAGCAATTGCAGAAAAGCAGGTGTCTGATACGCTGTATTCAACCCGCTTCGACGGCATCCCATGTCGTGTCATGAAAACACCCATGAGTGAGTACTTGCAAAAGAAACCGATGGGGTTGATCAAAGCTTTGTTTACCTCGCTTACTGTTGCACGCGAGATGCGGATGCCAATCCCCAAGCTACTGTTGGGTACAGTGCTGAAAGGGCCCGGCATGATGTTGCAGATTGCGTATTTTGGCGCAGCCACCCCTCGTTTCAAGAAAGCAACAGAACAGGGTGATCTCGATCATGGTGTGCAGATGATCGGGCAGGTACAGGGCTTGATTGATGATGTGCCGACTGTGGCTGAGCTGATGCCCAGAATCATGAATGAGGCGGTCCTGGCATTCGACAGTTTGTCGAATCAGTGCAAATAATCATGCATCGAAATGCAAGATTCTTGCCAGGCTACGCAATGAATTGTTATTAATTTAATATTTCGGCAATAATTAACTCACGTGTGTGGGTTCACAGCACATCTATGCATTATTTTTGTGCATTGAAAATAAAAAATAAATGAATGTTGCGTGGGGCTATTGCGCAGTGTGCAAATATCCGTACAATAGCCTCAGATGTGACTGATTGGATACTACAAACAGGCATATCACCTGTAAACAGGCGCGTTGTGTGATGCAATGCGGCCAACTGTCACCGACCGTGACCCGTCTCACTGCCTGGCAGCGGTACCCTGCGCTAGCGCACAATCCGGCGACCCCGCCGGAACAAGCCGTACAGTCGATTGTCTAGATGGTTTGTGTTGTCGACATCATGTCGAAAAGTCGTGCAAATTCTTGCAGTGCGACTAGTATTAGGGGTGAGTAATATATGTCTAAGCAATATCAGTCGGTTCCACCAATTCCGGTGATGGATAATCGAATTCCATGTGCCGAATGTGGAGAGCTGCATTATCAGAATTCGGCCAATCGCTTGTGTCTACGCTGTTGGCGAACCCAGACGCTGATGGTGGCGCGTGCAAACGCTGCTATGCGAGCGTGACCTGCATGGGGCTGGTAGTCCTTGCAGTGTGTTGTTGGTAGTTCGTTGTTGTTGTTTTAGCAGTCTTACCTCGATCCCTTGGGACGGCTTTGGCCGTCCTCTTTTTTTGTCGTGATGCAATATGCACCGGCTCTAGGTTTGCAGGATAATCACGTTATCGCCGGCTGGCCCGGCATTCCACGCAGATGGCCGATTCCATGAAGATCAGTACTCATTTTGACGCTGGCAGTATTGAAGTCATCAATACTGAACGTGCTGACGATATCCAACTCAAGATTCGTCAGGATTCACATTCCGATTTCCTGCAATGGTTCTATTTCCGTTTGCAAGGGGCAGCCAATCAACCATGTTCAATGAGAATTCTGAACGCGGGTGAGACTTCCTATGCCAAGGGTTGGGAAGACTATCGTGCAGTTGCGTCATATGACCGCGAACACTGGTTCCGAGTGTCTACGCGTTTCGATGGCAAGGAAATGGTCATCGATCACACACCACAAGCCAATAGTGTGTACTACGCCTATTTTGAACCGTACTCTCACGAGCGGCATCTGGATTTGATCGGCATGGCCACCGACAATCCATGGTGTGAAGTGGAAGACCTGGGGTGTACAGTGGATGGCCGCGATTTTGATATGTTGATTGTCGGTGATCAGGACCCAGCAAAACGTAAGATCTGGGTGACGGCACGTCAACATCCAGGTGAAACCATGGCTGAGTGGTTTGTCGAAGGGCTACTGGAGCGCCTGCTGGATGAAGATGACGCCATCGCCCGTAGCCTGTTGGCGAAAGCCAACTTTTACATTGTGCCAAACATGAACCCTGACGGTTCAGTGCGTGGCAATCTTCGAACCAATGCAGCTGGTGCGAACTTGAATCGGGAGTGGATGGAGCCCAGTATGGACCGTAGCCCGGAAGTGTTTCTGGTGCGTCAAAAAATGCATCAGATTGGTGTGGATCTTTTCCTGGATGCGCATGGTGACGAGGCATTGCCCTATATCTTTGTGGCGGGCTGTGAAGGCAATCCAAATTACAGTGATCGGCTGCACATACTGGAGGATGCATTCAAGCGCAACTTGGCGCTAGCCAACCCTGATTTTCAGGACAAATTCGGCTATGAGCGAGACAAGCCGGGAGAAGCAAATCTGACACTGGCCACCAACTATGTTGGTCAGCATTTCGACTGCCTGGCCTATACCCTGGAAATGCCATTCAAGGACAACGCCAACCTGCCAGACGAAGAATATGGTTGGAGCGGGGAGCGTAGTAAGAAGTTGGGTGCCAGCACGCTACAGGCATTTTTGGCAGTGATTGATCAGTTGCGCTGATAAATTTACACAAATAAAAAGGGGAGCTGGGCTCCCCCTTTTTATTTGCTGTGCTTATTTCAATCAAGCTGCAGGCTGATTGAGCCCTTTGGGCAACGAGAACACGATATTCTCTTCCACTCCCTGAAGTTCCTCCACGGCACCAGCACCAAGTTCACGAATACGGGCGATGACTGCTTGTACTAGTACTTCAGGTGCAGAGGCGCCGGCGGTGACACCAACACGTTGCTGATCCGCAAACCATTCTGCGCGAATTTGCTCAGCATTGTCCACCATATAGGCAGGACGACCAAGGTTCTCAGCCACTTCGCGCAGGCGATTGGAATTGGAGCTGTTGGGCGAGCCAACCACCACCACCACGTCAGCCTCTGCAGACAGCTTCTTCACCGCATCCTGACGGTTTTGGGTTGCATAGCAGATATCATCTTTCTTTGGCCCGATAATTGCTGGGAAGCGGGTGCGTAGACTGTTCACGACAGCAGCGGCGTCATCTACCGACAGGGTGGTCTGAGTAACATAAGCTAGTTTTTCGGGATTGCCGACTTGTAAGTTGGCCACATCTGCAACGGTTTCTACCAAATGCATCCCGCCATTGGCTTGCCCCATAGTGCCTTCGACTTCAGGATGACCTTTGTGGCCAATCATTACGATTTCATAGCCACCTTCCCGCATTTTCTTGACCTCCACATGCACTTTGGTCACCAACGGACAGGTGGCGTCGAAAACTTTCAGGCCTCGTGATTCTGCTTCCTGGCGTACAGCTTGAGATACACCGTGGGCACTGAAAATCAAGGTACTACCTGGCGGCACTTCCGACAGATCTTCAATGAAGATGGCACCTTTGCGTTTCAGGTCTTCTACTACGAACTTGTTGTGGACGACTTCGTGGCGCACATAGATGGGGGCACCAAACTGCTGAAGTGCGCGTTCAACAATGGCAATCGCGCGGTCAACACCGGCACAAAAACCCCGAGGGTTGGCGAGAAGAACTTGCATGGCACTCAACTGAAGAATAGGTTGGAACAACCGACTATTTTACTAGGCTTTTGTCTATGGCGAAACCGGCGTTTGGCGGCTTCTGTGTGCTTTAGTGTCTAAAGTACATGGCTTTGCTTCAATTCCAGATACCGATTGACCAGCGCCAGTGGTAGTTGCTCGGGGACAACATCGAGACATCGAGCACCACTGGCCGTCAATTGCCGCAAGGCATGCTGGCGACTGTTGTTATAGTCAACCGTGGCGGCAAAGGTGAGCGCATCGTCAAGGGTATTGACCATGTGGTGCGATAATTCCAGTGCCTCTTCGCGCAAGCTGGCTAGTACGACCAGATGACGTTCGCGCAGCAGCTTCAATGCGGGCAAGAGAATGCTATTATCTTCATCACGTAGGCTTGTGACCAAGATGACCAAGCTACGCCGCTTGACCTGAGCCATCAAATCCAATGCGGCACGGACATAGTCCGGCGACTGATTGCTTGGTTGCAGATCGAACAGCGAATCCATCAACAACGTGGATGTTGATTTGGCCTTGCGTGGTGACAGAAAGCGCGCCTGTTCACTGGCAAAGGTCAGCAGTCCGACCGCATCGCCTTGTCTTAACGCGACATGTCCGAGTAACAACAAGGCATTCAAGGCGTGATCAAAATGTGATAGCTCGCCGTCTTGCGCACTCATACGGCGACCACAATCCAACAGAAAGACGACCTGTTGATCCCGTTCGTCCTGATATTCACGTGAAATCAGTTTGCGCGTACGAGCAGTGGCTTTCCAGTCTATTTGGCGCTGGCTGTCACCTTCTCGATATTCGCGTAATTGGTGAAACTCCATGCCTTCCCCGCGCCGACGATGCTGAAGCACACCCAGCAAGCTCAGGCGGTTGGCGGTTGCAAGCAATGCATAACCTGCCACTTTAGCGAAGTTTGGGAACACGCGAATGGTCTGTTCCCTGCCGAGTCGCACGGTGCGTTGCCACAGGCCGAGCGGACTGTTCAGCCGTGCTTCGACCCGCCCAAATTGAAAGCTGCCACGTTGAGTGGCGCGTACTTGATAGCTTAAGTGCATCCCCGTCTTACCTGGTAGACGAATATGCAAAGGCAGATCCTGACAGGCCAGTTCCATGGGGTGATGGTCATATAACAAGGCTTTGATGGGTAGGCTGCCGGTGTGGCGCAATGTCAGTTTGACTGTGGATTCCACCCCGACCGGAATCACACCAGACACTTCACGTTCGACTGTCAGTAGCAAAGGGGTTCGCAGTGCCAAGATGGCATCCAGTAATGCGACACCGCCCAATACAAGCAGCACGATACGCCAGGGCTCCTGAAGCAGCTCAGGCCAGGGAATAGTGGCTACAGCCAGTGCCAGTAGCACCAGTAGTAGCGCAAGTAGTAGGCGGCTGGGTTGCAACATGGTTATTGGCGTGGCGCCTCGACTTCAATTAGCAATTGCTGTAGCAAGCGGTCGGCATCGGTACCTTCAATCTCGGCTTCTGGTGCAGGTATGACCCGATGGCGCAAGGTGGGTAGTGCAATCTGCTTGATATCATCTGGCGTGACAAACGTGCGCCCAGCCAACAATGCGCAGGCTCTGCCGGCCCGCACCAGGGCAATGGCACCACGAGGGCCTGCGCCACTGGCCAGGCGTGGAAATTCGCGTGTGGCACGGGTCAGGCGAACTGCATAATCCAATACCCGATCATCCAGGATGATGCGTGCCGCCATTTCCTGCAACGCCAGTACTGTGGCTGGTTTGATCAATGTCGGGACGACATTGACATCTAGCTGCTCGCCCACCGCACCGTTGGTGACCTGCTTGACCAGACGGGTTTCTTCATCGAGCGTGGGATAGTCAATGCGAATCTTCAGCAGGAACCGGTCCAGCTGCGCTTCAGGGAGGGGATAGGTTCCTTCTTGGTCAATCGGGTTCTCGGTGGCTAACACCATGAACGGGGCGTCCAGCAAGTGTGCTTCCCCCTCAATGGTGACCTGTCGTTCCTGCATGACTTCCAGCAATGCTGCTTGTGTTTTGGCGGGAGCGCGGTTGATTTCGTCTGCCAACAGCAGATGAGTGAAAACTGGACCTTTACGGGTCGAGAATTTGCCGGTGGCAGGGTCATAAAGTGTATGCCCAGTCACATCGGATGGCATGAGATCCGGCGTGAACTGAATACGCCGGAAATCGCCATTGAAGGTTTTGGCCAGGGCCTTGACCAGCAAGGTCTTACCCAAGCCTGGGACGCCTTCAATCAATACGTGTCCGCCTGCCAGTAAGGCAATCAGGGTTTGGTCGATGATATCGCGTTGGCCGACCAGTGCGCGACCAATGGCATCGCGCATGGCATCTAGGGCTTTGACGGCTTCGCCCAGTCGGGATTCGAATGTCGGATCTTGCGTCATGTCTTTGCCTACAAGGATTGATGAATACGGATCAAGGATTGGATGCAGCGTAGAAATGCATCGCTGCGTTTGGGTTGGCCGTGAAGTGCAGCCTCGATATCAGAAGGTGTCAGATGGCTACGTTCGCTTAGTTGGGTGATCAACTGAGCCGTTGGCAACGAGGCCAGTGCAGGGTACTGCTGGCTCAAGCGACGAGTTACCCATTCACGTACTTGAGTGAGCATCCAGGCTTGCATGCCATGCTGCCACCAGAAGCGGCCCACGGCTGCAAGATGTTCACCTAGTCGACGCCGGACGGGCTGCGGATCTGGCTGGATTGGCCCGAATCGAGGCGCAACATGCCATAGCCATGTCAGTATCAGCACCAGAGCAGTGATGATCAAAGGTAGGGCACTACGGCTGAGCCAAGTCCAGGTCGTTTCGCCCTCGATGAAGGCAGCAATCCATACAGGGCTTGGTTTGCCGCCTTGGTTCAGCACTTGCCACAGAAAGTCAGCATGATCATGCCGAGATAAGGCATTTTCAACCATGAAATCAAAATTGGACAGAACGGTAATGCGGCCACGGCCATATTGAAGGTGCAGCATGCGCAAGCCGCTGGCATCGTTAATCGTCCATTGGGCATCCTTGCGATCTGTCAGCAGGTTTTGATATGGCGTGAACTGTACTTTGAACTGATATGCGCCAAGCTTGATGTGAGTGACATCAAGTGGCAAGTCGTTATTCTTCACTGCATTCTCAATCGCCTCCCGGTCAATATCCAGTGCATCCAGCAGTAGATCGTTTTGATCAGGTTGTTCTGCTTCGATGAACAAATGGCCGCCACGTTTGGACCAACCCAGCAACTGATCGACGTGGGCGGGTTTGATAAATGAATCGCGGCGATCGCCCAACATCAGGGTGGCTGAGGGGGGAAGGTCTTCAAGCTCTGCCAGGGTCAACACGCGATGTGGTTTTGCACCCAATTTACCCAGCCAAAGCCGCAGGGCATAGTAAGCATCGGTTGCAGCATCGCCACTGGCGGCAACCCAGCGGGAATTGGGATAAGTCTCGACCGCGCTGATCATGAACGCGATCAGTCCGGTGACCAGAATGAGGGTGGCCCATTTGAGAAATCGTGTCATTCACTGGTCTCCCGCTGCAGAAAGTAACTGGCCCAACGGGTGCAAAGTGACTCGATTGTCGTGAGGGCGGGAAGGTTGTGACCGTAGGCGGCATGTTGCCATGCAGTCACCAGCTCATTGAAATAGTGATGTGCCTCGACGGAAATCAACGCTCGACTGCGCAGCGTGCAATCTCGTTCGGTATCGCCTGGTTCAACAGGTAATTGGTAATCGTGCACCAGTGACGATAGCGATGCCCGATATAACAGTGACAAAGCCTCCCGCAATTTGCCCTGCGCGGCTAATGTCTGTGCAGCTTGGCCCGGATGGGCCGGCAAGGATTCCGGTGTGATCGCCAGGCCGAATAGTGCAGCGGGTGGCATCCGTTTACGCCAACTGGGTTTGCCAGCTTCAAATCTGACATGTCGTAATAGCCAAGCAACGGCTAACGCAATCAACAGGCCACCAACAAGCCAGACCAGCCAACGCATGCTGCTGGCCAGGAGCTCCAGCAAGCCCAGCAACCAGTGTGGATCATTTTCCGATGCGTCATGTTTGGATCGCTTATCTGTATCCAGCCATTCCCGCAACCATTGGTTAATACGTGGCTTGAGCCGCCATGCCGTATAGTGTTCATAGTGGCCAAACTCCGGTCGAGCCACGATGTTGTCAATGGTCTGTTTGGCTTGTGAAGGAGTGGCGCTGGGTTTGGCTGGTGGGTTGGCATAGGCCGTGCCTGATTGCATGAGCGGTAGACACAGTAAGGTACCCACCAATAGCCAGCTCATGACTTGCCTGAGGTGGTGGCTACCACGATTGCGATGAGTGAGTCGCCGGAATGTCAGCTCAATATCCCATCCTTCCAACTGGCTGCGTCGATTCAAATACAAGGCAAAGCCGGATGCTACATATAACGGTTCAGTGATCAAGATGGCCGTCAGCCAAAGGCCATTACTCAGCCATTGCCATGAGGTTTCTTCACTGGTAATGGGCTCCCAGATACTGGACCATTCCGGCGATACCATGCTGTCTGGCCATAGAATGATCAATACCATCAGAATGGCAAAAGTAAGGAATGCCTCCATATGTACCAGCACAATACCCATCCAGATGCTCTGCGAACGGCCTTCACGATCCAGTACACGCTGTCGATCTCTGCACGCTTTGCCAGATTGATGTTCCAGTTGTCGAATCGGCAGGCGGAACGTACGGGAAAGCGAAACCCTGCCTATTGTCAGGCCGTAGATCGTACCAGAATGGCGCAACAACTTTGGAAGCGCCCATAACGTTTCCCGCCAGCCCGGATGGCTACCGAAAATCGCTTGTGAGTAGAAATGCAGAATGATTCGTTCATACACAGGTTTCAGCCACCAGACCAGCATCATGGCAAGCATCGGCCATCGCCAACAGATCAATAGTAATGGCAGAATAATGGCCAAGATTGCGGGTAGCACGGCACGGTACATCGGGAATGCCAGTTGACGATACATTGCCACGCCCAGATCCAGCGCTTCCCATGGCGTGCGACTACGCAGGGCAAGGGACATCCGATCAAGCTGCATGTCGACGCCCCACGAACACGAAATAAATCAGCAACAGAATCCACAGTGTGATGCCCAGACCGACCTTGAACTCAAATGGTGCCCACTGGTTGGAAGACCAGAAGCCTTCAATGAACGCAGCAATGAAGGTCATGCTGGCAGCCCCGAAACAAAGGCCAACAGCAGGTTTGGCGGCATGCTTGAGGGCCGTGGCGCGACTGTAAAGGCCTGGTGCAATCAATGCCATGCCGATACGTAGGCCAGCGGCACCAGACATCACTGCGCCCAGCAGTTCGAATGCGCTGTGACCTGAAACGAAGCCCCAGAAGTGTTCACCTGCACCGATTTGGGTGAGATAACCTGCAACTGAGCCATGCATGATGCCATTCATGACCAGATAGAACACTGTGCCGATTCCAAACAACAGACCTCCGGCAAAACACTGGAAATCGATCTTGATATTATTGCCGATATAGTGGCCCCACATCATGAAATCGGCGCCCGAATCGCGCCCATTCTTCATCATTTCGCCTTGGTACATCTGCTCAAAATTCTTAACCTCGGCGGTGGACATGATGTGATAGATCAGCTTTGGATCCTGCTGCAGCCAGATGATGCAGATCAGCAACGGAACGAAGTAGAGTGCAGCAGCAATGAACACGACGCCACGTTGTTCACGTACCAATTGTGGAAAGTCACGTGTGAAGAACCGCCCAATCTTGGTACTGACGCCAGTTCGAGCGCCATAGAGCACCTCATGGCCTTGCAGGGCCAGTTGATTGAGTCTATCCAGCAGGGCGCTGGTGTACTGCCGATCACGGGCCAATGCCAAGTGGGCGCAGACATCGCGATAGATTGCCGGAATGTCACGTGCCTGCAGTGTGACCTCCTGAATCGTTGCTTTCTTGTGGCGACCATTCAACCAATGCTCGAATGCTTGCCATGTGGCTTGGTGTTGTAGTTCAAATTGCTCTTGTGTCATCGCTGCCCCAGCAAATAACGGGCGATGCCGACCAGTTGCAGGCGTGGTGCAATGGTCTTGCGCTGATCTACCAATGGTTCCGCAAGGCTGGCCAGTTCGTCGGCGCGCTCGTCGGTCCAACCTGGCAAACGTTGGGCAAAATCGATGACTGCGCGTTGTTCTGTGGGGAGGAGTCGAGTTCTGGGCGATTGAATCGGTGCATCCGGCAGCATCTGGCCATAACGTTGTTCGTTGCTGTAGACCACAACGGTACCGGCGGCGAGATCCCCCAACCGCTGAAATCGTGAACTGATGATCATCGACAAAAAGCCAGTCACGTACATGAGTGGCATGAAATCGATAGCCCGCAACACATTGCGCGTCATCGACGCCCCCCAGGAAACGGGGGTGCCATCGTCCATCACTGTGCGTAATTTCATCAACGACTTACCTGGCGTAGCGCCATGCCGGTAAACCTCGAAGATGACCGGGTAAAACCACTCCAGCAGAAACCATAGAATCATGGCCATGCCGGTGCCATACTGTTCCAGGCCGGCCAGTGTGGCAGAGCAGACTGCAAAGATCACCAGACGGATAATGACATCCATCAACCAGGCCAACCCGCGGGAAACTGGCCCAGCTAGCCGAAGAGTCAACTCCACACCTTCGGGTGTGGAGATGACGCGGAGTGTATCAAGCATGCAACGGAATGTTATTCAGTAATGAAAATGTCATGATATGAGGCATAGATCGACGCCATCAACACAGGGGAGATGACCAGCATGCCCAGGCCAAAGGTGATGACGATCAGAACAGTCAGTAGCAACCCGATCAGACCGTATATCAGGAATGGGACAATGTTTTTTATGCATGCCTTGAAACTCATCTTCATCGCATCAAATGGCTTCATGTCATGGAATACCACCAGTGAAGGTGCAAACCAATAAGCCATCAGAATCGGGATGCTGACAGCCATAGCCAGCAGGAAGAACAGCACCATGCCAATACCCAAACCGCCAAGCGCAATCGCCGAAGAGGCATCACCCCCACCGCCAAAAATGGCGGCCAGCGCGGTAAAACCAAAAAAGACCATGAAGATGATGGCGAGTGCGATATAGACCAGGATGAAAGCACCCAGGTAGATCAAACCAACCAGGACCAGATCACCCAGTTTTTCCTTGGCAGAAAACAGATGATCAATGCGTAATTCGCCACCTTGCTGCAGTTCCCGGCAGCCCAGCATGACGCCACCCAGAAAAAATGGCATCAGCAGGTTGATGGCGATGCTGCCCAGTAATGGAATGAAGGCCATGATCATGATCATGATGAACAGCACAATAAACAACAATACCCACATCATCGGCGCCCGCATGAACAGGTTCCAGCCGGTGCCAATCCAACTTGCACCCTGACCTGCACCAACACTGCGGCCGTTGGGAATGAAATTACCGTCGAAGGTTTCCGATGGCCTGGAAACAACAGCCTGCGGCGCTGCGTAAGGGTTACTGCCGGGTGGTGTGGACATGTTTTCTCCCTTTATAGGTATGCTGCAATTCGCAATCGATTGCCAACGGGCTGTGTATACAAAGTTGTGCGCATTGGCATGCAATCTGGATCATAGCAGAGCATTCAGGTGAGACGGAGGATTCAGACGGCAAACCCGGGTTTCCCCGGGTGTTCCGTGCGTGGTGGGTCAAGTAGGCGAGGCAGGTTGCTTACGAAAGCTGTCGATCACCATCAAGGCAGCCCCAACAGTGATGGCACTATCGGCGATATTGAATGCAGGCCAGTAGAGTTGCTGATAATAAACCTGAATGAAGTCCACTACATGACCATACGCAATGCGGTCGATCAGGTTGCCGATGGCACCGCCTAGAATCAGACTTAGCGAGGTCGCCAAAACCTTATTATCCGATTGCTTACGCAACATCCAAATAATCGCACCAGAAACAACAATGGCAATCAAGCTGAAAAAGTGTCGCTGCCAGCCCCCGGCATCAGCCAGAAAGCTGAATGCCGCACCGGGGTTGTAGGCTTTGACGATGTTGAACGACGGCACCACCGGAATGGTCTGGCCATAGAACAGGTTGCCGTCAATCCACAATTTGGTCACCTGATCGGCAATGACGATGATCAGGGCCAACAATAACCACTTACGCATGCCGACGTGCCTCGCCTTCACCATGCAGGTTGCTGACGCAACGGCTGCACAAATTGCTGTGGGCGGCATTGCTACCCACATCGGCACGATAGTGCCAGCAACGTTCGCACTTCACATACTGGCTCGGTGCCACGGTGACTTCGTTTGCTTCGGCCTTGACCAGCTTGGATTGCGAGGTGATCAACACAAAGCGCAGGTCATCGCCGAGTGATGCCAACAGGTCATGCAGATCGCCCGAAGCGGTGATGGTCACTTCCGCTTGCAGCGATGAACCAACGCCGCCAGCGACACGGACTTCTTCGATCTGTTTCTGTACTTGCGAACGGAACTCGCGCAACTGTGACCAACGGGTGACCAAGCGCTCTCCGTGTGTGACATCGACCACTGGGAAGTCATACCACATATGGAAGAAGATGGAATCTTCCTGGTTGCCAGTCAGCCAGCCCCAGGCTTCTTCAGCGGTAAAGCTGAGGATTGGCGCCAGTAGGCGAACCAGACTGTGGGTAATGTGATGCAAGGTGGTTTGTGCGGCACGGCGTGGCAAGGAGTCGGCGCCTGTGGTGTACAAACGGTCTTTCAGGATATCCAGATAGAACGCCCCGAGGTCTTCCGAACAATAGGTGGTCAGTTCCTGCACTGCATGGTGGAAGGTGTAGCGCTGGAAGTGGCTGCCTGTTTCGCGGCCGGCGAATTCGGCGATACGATCTTGCAATGCCTTGGCTTGGACGATGGCGTATTGGTCGATTTCCAACAGCTGATCAAATGGTACCAGTTGGGTCTTGGCATCGAAATCAGCCAGATTGGCCAGCAAGAAGCGCAGTGTGTTACGGATACGGCGATAGCTTTCGGTCACGCGCTTCAGGATTTCTTCGGACAGTGACAAATCGCCGGAGTAATCGCTGGAGGCAATCCATAGGCGCAGGATGTCCGCACCCAATTTGTTGCAGATTTCCTGTGGTTCGATGCCGTTCTTCAATGACTTCGACATCTTACGGCCCTGTGCATCCACGGTAAAGCCATGGGTCAGCAATTGCTTGTAAGGGGCGTGGCCAAAGGTTGCGCAACCGGTCAGCAGGGAGGACTGGAACCAACCGCGGTGCTGGTCGGAACCTTCCAGATACAGATCGGCCGGGAAGTCATCGCTGGCATCGTGGCGCACCATGTCGGCATGTTGCTTAACCACCGCATAGTGTGTAGAGCCAGAGTCGAACCACACGTCCATGGTATCGGTCAGTTTGTGGTATTGCGTGGCTTCGTCGCCCAGCAGCTCCTTGGCATCCAGTGCAAACCAAGCCTCGATGCCACCTTGTTCGATGCGTTGTGCCACGGCCTCCAGTATTTCACTGGTACGGGGATGCAGTTCACCGGTTTCTTTATGTTCAAACAAGGTCATCGGCACGCCCCAATAACGCTGGCGGGAAACACACCAATCAGGGCGGTTGTTGATCATGGCCTCTAGGCGCGCACGACCCCAGGATGGGAAGAATTGGGTATCTTCAACGGCCTTCTGCGCACGACGGCGCAGGGTTTCTCCCTCGTTGCCGGCTTTTTCCATACCGATGAACCATTGGCTGGTGGCACGGAAGATGACTGGCGTCTTGTGGCGCCAGCAATGCGGGTAACTGTGCTGTAGTTTTTTGTGTACCAGCAGTGCTCCGTTGGCTTCCAGGGTTTCCAGGATCTTGGGGTTGGCATCCCAAATATTCATACCGCCAAACAGTGGCAGGCTGCTGATGTACTTGCCATCTGGCCCAACCGGATTGTTGACTGGCAGACCATAATGATTGCCGACCAGATAATCTTCCAGGCCATGCGCAGGGGCGGTGTGGACCAAACCGGTACCTGCATCGACGGTGACGTGCATGCCGCAGATGATCGACACCTCCTTGTCGATGAATGGGTGCTTGAGCTTGAGGTGCTCCAATTGTGCGCCAGTACATTGGCCGACTACTTCAACGGACTCCAGACCATAACGTTGCAGCGCAAACTCAGCCAGATCGCGGGCGAGAATCAGCAAACCTTTTTCGGTTTCGATCAGGTCGTATACCACTTCAGGATGAACGCTGACCGCTTCGTTGGCTGGCAGGGTCCATGGTGTGGTGGTCCAGATTACGGCATAGGCTGCTTCACCGTTGACGTGCGTGCCAAAAGCCTTTGCCAAAGCGTTGTTATCGACGACGCGGAAAGCCACATCGATGGCGGGCGAATTCTTGTCCTGATACTCCACTTCGGCTTCAGCCAGCGAGCTACCGCAGTCCAGACACCAGTAAACTGGTTTGGCGCCTTTATACAGGAAGCCGTTCTGATGGATATGACCTAGCGTACGGACAATATTGGCTTCGGTCTTGAACTCCATCGTCTTGTAAGGTTTATCCCAGTCACCCAAGATGCCCAGGCGGATAAAGTCGACCTTTTGGCGTTCGATCTGGCTTTCAGCAAATTCACGGCACAGCTTGCGGAAGGCATTTGGCTCCAGATGCTTGCCATGCAGTTTTTCGATCTGGTGCTCGATCGGCAGGCCGTGGCAATCCCAGCCCGGCACATAAGGTGCGTCAAAACCGGCCATGGTCTTGGACTTGACGATGATGTCCTTGAGAATCTTGTTGACCGCATGGCCTAAATGGATATCGCCGTTGGCATAGGGGGGGCCGTCATGCAGGATGAACTTCGGGCGGCCTTTGGCAACATCGCGGATTTTTTTGTACAGTTGACGTTGCTGCCATTGGGCCACCATGCCCGGTTCGCGTTTGGCCAAGTCACCACGCATTGGGAAGCCGGTATCGGGAAGATTCAAAGTATTCTTGTGATCAGACATGTCGTTGTGGTCTCAAGCAAATATTGGGTATGTCCCCATTCTAATCGCAAAAGCGGCAGGGTTCAGTTCAACCTGCGTGGCTGATGGATGGGGATGAAATTGAGTCTCGCGCTGCAAAAAAGCGGCGACAGTTGTCAACGTCGCGGGCAATGGCCTGAGTCAACTCGTCGAGGCTGGCATATTTCTCCTCGTCACGCAGCTTGGCCAGAAAATCCACCCGCAGATGTTCGCCATAAATACTGCGCCCGAAGTCAAACAAATTGACTTCGAGCGTGGCTCTCCCATTGGCAGTGATGGTCGGGCGCAAGCCAAGGCTGGCTGCTCCTTGATAGATACGTTGATCGAGGCCGTGCACCTCGACGACAAAAATGCCTTTCAGCGGCGGCTTGTTGTGCTTCACCTGGATGTTGGCCGTCGGGAAGCCCAAGGTCCGGCCGATTTTGTCGCCATGCACGACCCGTCCGCTGATGGAATAAGGGCGGCCCAGAAGGCGGGTCGCCAACGAACAGTTACCAGTGGCCAATGCATCACGCACTGCTGTACTGGATACACGTAGTTGGTCAGCCATGATACTGTGCATTGCCTCGGCTTCGACCCCCAAGGTCCGACCTGATTCAACCAGCAGTGGATAGTTACCTGCTCGCTTGGCACCAAAACAGAAATCATCACCAACCAGCACATAATGCGCTTGTAAGCGTCGAACTAGCATATCCTCGATGAAGGCCTGGGCGCTCAATCCGGCAAAAGCAGGAGTGAAGCGCACTACATAGACGCGATCGATACCGTGATAGGCCAATAATTCCAACTTTTCGCGCAGGCTGGTGAGGCGTGCAGGTGCTGCATCAGGACTAAACAGCTCGCGTGGATGCGGTTCGAAGGTCATGACGGCTGCAGGTAGACCACGGCTGCGCGCCACGTTGACCAGTTTTCGCAACATGGCTTGATGTCCAAGATGGACACCGTCGAAATTGCCGATGGTCAACGCACAGGGCGTGTTATCAGACGAAAAGGGGGATCGGAAAACCTGCATGCCGGGTGACTGTGAAAAAGGGCGCGAACAACGTATGGCCGAAAAGGATTGAATTGTAACGGCTTGAGGGGAGCCGGGTCTAGGCTCTGCTGATATTTAGTTTGCAGTATGTAATCACCACTATTTGCCTTGATCTGCCTGAGGCAGGGCTGGGGTGTCGCCGTGCAGACCGTGGCGCTTCAATTTGTCGTATAAGGTTTTGCGTGGAATGCCTAACTGTTCTGCGGCTTGTGTCACTTGCTGTGCGCTTTGCTTCATGGCTTCCATGATCAAGGTTTTTTCATAATCCTCGATCAGTTCTGGCAGATTGCGTGGCGTGACCGTGTTGCTGGCATACAACGGGATGCCAAGTACGTGGCGATCGGCAGCATTTTTTAGTTCGCGTACGTTGCCTGGCCAATGATGGGCTTGCAAGCGAGCACGGGTGGTTGCATCAACTGGTCTGGCTTCTCGACGATAACGCATTTCCGCTTGCCTGGTGAAATGTTCGAACAATAGCGGGATGTCTTCCCGGCGCTCGCGTAATGGGGGCAAGGTCAAGGTGATCACATTCAGCCGATAGTAGAGGTCGGCACGGAACTGGCCAAGGTCGGCAAGGTGTTGCAGATCCGATTTGGTAGCCGCAACAACGCGGCAATCCACAGGAACAACGTCATTACTGCCCAAGCGTTCCAATGTGCGTTCCTGCAAGACACGTAACAGCTTGATCTGTAATTGTAATGGCATGGTTTCCAGTTCATCCAGAAACAGTGTACCGCCACTGGCATGCTCAATCTTACCGATTCGGCGTTTTTGAGCACCAGTGTAAGCGCCGGGTTCATGGCCGAATATTTCACTTTCGAAGACGCTTTCAGGCAGTGCGCCACAATTCAGGGCGACAAAAGGTTTACCAGTGCGCGAGGAAAACTGATGCAGACAACGGGCAACCACTTCTTTTCCGCAACCGGTTTCCCCAAAGATCAGCATGTCTGCGTCGGTATCGGCCAGGGCCGCAATCATGGCCCGCAATCGCACCATGGCTGGGGCATTGCCCAGCAACACGCTGTCCAGCCCTTGTTGCCGGCTGAGCGCTTGCCGTAGGCAACGGTTTTCCAGCACCAGTCGACGATGATCAAGGGCGCGGCGGATACTGTCGAGCAGCGTATCGGCAGGATAAGGCTTGGCAATGAAGTCGTAAGCTCCGTCACGCATGGCACCCACGGCCATGCTGATGTCGCCGTGGCCGGTAATCAGGATGACGGGCAGCTCCGGATCGATGGTGTGAATGCGTCGTAGCAATTGCAGGCCATCCATGCCGGGCAGGCGCACATCGCTGACGACAACCCCAGCAAAATCCGTGTTCAGGGTGGCCAGTGCAGATTCTGCGGTTTCGTGCACCGTCGCGGGGATGTCGGCTAGATCAAGTGTTTGCTGGGTTGCGTGGCGAATTAGCACTTCGTCGTCGATGAAACAGACTTGCAGAGCGTCAGGCATGGGTGGCTTCTTTCTGGGGTGAGGCTTGCAGAATCAAGCTGAAACAGGCACCGCCTTCCGGTAGATTGCCAGCGGTCAGCTCTGCCCCAAATTCGTGGGCGATGGCTAGCGAAATCGATAACCCGAGGCCCATGCTGTCGTGATCCCGTTTGGTGCTGAAAAAAGGGTCAAACAGTCGTGGCAGATGGTTTGACTCGATGCCCGGCCCATTGTCCTGAAGCATCAAGGTGATCTGTGTTTCATGGACTTGGGTCCGGATGACAATACGTGGGTCGGCGCGCCCCTGCAATGCATCCAGTGCGTTGCGCAGCAGATTGATCAAGACCTGTTCCAGCTTGATCGGCTCAAACACGACCCAGTAATCATCGCGTGGCAAGATCATGTCAATGTCCACCTGCTGTTGGCGAATGCGCTGGTCCAGCAACATCAGCGCGGCGGACAACGATGCTTGCAGGGAGACCGGACGGGCATCGTCTCCACCACGGCGGGCAAACGAGCGCAGTTGACTGGTAATACGTCCCATGCGGTCGGTCAGGTTGGCGATCAAATTCAGATTGCTTTGTACGGCCGCTGATTGCTGGCGGGCCAGCAGGGTTTGGGCATTGTCGGTCAAGGTGCGCATGGCCGCCAGTGGTTGATTCAATTCATGAGTAATGCCGGCAGCCATCTGGCCCAATACGGCCAGCTTGGCAGCCTGGATCAGTTCGTTCTGTGTGGCATGCAGTTCTGCCTCGGCGTGCTGGCGCACACGGATCTCGTCAGATAACGCCTGATTGATCTGCTGCAGATCTTGCGTGCGATCCGCAACTTTCTGTTCCAGCACATTATTGGCTTGTTCCAACAATGCCTTGGCTGCCAGGTTGTCGCGAATACGTCGACGCCGTTGCAGGTAGGCGAATAGACCGAAATAGATGGCAGCCAAGGTCGGCACACCAGCATATAGTGCGGCATGGCTGGCACGGCGGGCCGAGGCTGCATCGGTCAGCAACAACATTTGCCAGTCGAATTCAGGTAGGGGCAGGCGTTGGGTCAGAAATTGCTGAGTTTGGCCGTTGGCATCTGACAACTGCCAGACAGCAGTGTTGACATCGACGGGTCGATCAATATGCACCGGCAAGGCTGGGAAGTGAGTAGCCGTATATTGTCGTGAGTCGCGAATAACAGACTGAACTGCGGGTGGCACGGGTTGCAGAGCCCGCATTTTCAAGCGGGTATCCGTTGCCAGAAACACGATATGCTGGTGATCGGCCACCAGGACTTGTTCAGCACCGGCTTTCCAGCTGGCTTCCAGGGCATCCAGGCTGACCTTGACCACGGCAATGCCGATCAGGGCACGCTGCTGGTAGATCGGTAGACTGAGAAAATAGCCCGCCTGGCCGGTGGTCGTGCCGATGCCATAGAAGCGGCCAGGCCGACCCACACGGGCCTGTTGGTAGTAGGGCCGGAAGGTGTAGTGGTTGCCGATATAGGAACCCGCCTCGCGCCAATTGCTGGAGGCAATCGCTGTGCCGTCGATATCCAGCACGAACAGGCTGGCTGAGCCGGCTTCCTGATTGATCGTTTCCAGATAGCGATTTGCCCGGGCTTGTAAGGTGGGGTCTTGTGGATGAGCAAGCAGGTCGCGTACTTCCTGATTTAATGCCAATACGCGTGGCAGATAACTGTAGCGTGAAACGGTGTTGCGCAGGCTACCTGCGTAGATTTCCAGTCGATGGCTACCGGCCGCCTGCAACCTCGCCAATTCGGTGCGTTCAGCCCAATTCATGATCAGCCACAGCATGGCAGACGAGAGTAACAACAGGAGGCCAGTCAGGGGCAGGCGTCGGCGAGGAATCAACAGTCGTGACATGGTGAGCAGTCTACTGTAGCAGCGCCTGACATGTAATTGCCGGGCGCTGCAGGGTCAGTCAGTGGTCAGGGCCTTCATTTCGTCGGCCTGATGGCGCTGTTGCTCTTCCATGACCAGCCAGGCTAGTTCCTTCTTCAGGTCGTTGAAGGCTGCGCTGCTGGGGTCACGTGGGCGTGGCAGGTCGACCAGTACATCGCGCTTGATGGTACCAGGACGATAGGTCATCACCACGATCCGGTCGGCCAGATAGATGGATTCCTCAATCGAATGGGTCACGAACAAAATGGTTTTGCCAAACTCAGCCCAGATCTTCAGCAATTCATCTTGCAAGGTACGGCGGGTCAGGGCATCCAGCGCCCCAAAGGGTTCGTCCATCAGCATGATGGGCGAATCCAGTGCCAGCACACGCGCAATGGCAACACGTTGACGCATGCCGCCAGACAGGTCTTTCGGGTACCGGTCACGGAAGTCGCTCAGGTGCAGCTTGGCCAGCAACGATTCGACTCGCTCCTTGATATCAGCCTTGCTGCGGCCCTTGATCTCCAGCCCGAACCCGATGTTTTGCGAAACTGTCATCCAAGGGAAAAGCGCATATTCCTGAAAAACCATGCCTCGATCGGGTCCCGGCTCACGAACAGTCTTGCCATCCACGATAATCTGCCCATTGCTGGGCAGGCTGAAGCCGGCAACTGCATTCAGCAGGGTGGATTTGCCGCAACCAGATGGGCCGAGCAGGCAAACGAACTGGCCGTGTGGAATAGTCAGATTGATATCTTTCAGTGCCACCACAGGTTTGTCGGCGGTCTGAAAAACCTTCTGGACGTTGTCGATATGAATTTGGGTTGTCATGTGGGATTCCTTAGTTTTCCAGCCCACGATGCCAGCGAAGCAGGTGGTTGTTCAGCTTGTTCATGGCAGTGTCGATCAACAGGCCCAGCAGGCCGATAGTCAGCATGCCGGCGATGATTTTGTCGGACCAGAAATATTCACGTGCTTCCAGAATACGAAAACCCAGGCCATTGTTGACAGCGATCATTTCCGACACGATGACCACAATGAAAGCGGTTCCCATGCCAATGCGGGCGCCTGACAAGATGTACGGTGTCGCTGCAGGCAACATCACCCGGACAAACATATCGCGATTGCCTACCCCCAGATTCTTGGCAGCACGGATGTAAATGGAGTCCACATGGCGAACCCCGGCAATGGTGTTCATCAACACAGGGAAGAAGGCGCCGATGGCAATCAGGAATACCGCTGGGGGGTTGCCCAGGCCAAACCAGAGAATCGACAGCGGAATGTAAGCAATGGGAGGGATCGGCCGTAATACCTGGATCAACGGGTTCATCAACCCATATACCCGCTGACTGGCGCCCATCGACAGGCCCAACGGTAAGGCCAGTCCACCTCCGATGGCAAAACCAAGCAAGACGCGGTACAGGCTGCCGATGGCGTCGTGGATCAATTCGCCGGAAAACAACCATTTGGCGTAACTGCCTGCCTCGGGGGTATAGGCCTCGGTTGGTAGCAGATAAGCCCACCACTTGATCAATACGGCGGTTGGTGAGGGTAGAATTTGCGGATTGACCCAGCCCAGACTGGCCGCAGATTGCCATAGAATCAATATGGCAGCTGGCACAATGGCGCCCGCAGCCCAGGTTCGGATGGAAGAGGATGGCATAGCAACTCCTTGAGACAAACAGCGGATCACATTGGTGGCCATCCTGTCACCGGTATCTTATACAGGTATGGCTGCCAATGTGGGGACGAATCACTTGATACCGTTGGCTTTCTTGGCCTGTTCCAGCAGGTCGAGTTTGACCCAGTCTTTGGCGACCGGTGGTTTGGCCATCTTGCCAACTTTGTACTGCACCATCATGTCGGTGGTAGTCTGAATGTGTTCGACACTCAAGTCGTAGCTGAACGGGGAGTTGCTGATGGCGTCGTCGAAGTCATCCTTGCTGATCTGGCTCTTGAACATGTTCTCGCGGACGTATTTCTCGGCAGCGGCTTGATTGTCGATGAACAGTTTGGTGGCCTGCACAAAGCAGTTCATGAATTTTTGCGCTTCTGCCTTGCGGGTGGTATAGAATTTCTCACTCACCACCAATGTGCGAATGGGTTCGCCCAATGGCGTGTCATACGGTTTCAGCAATTCTTTACCAAAGCCTTTGTTGATGGCTTGTGACGATTGTGGCTCTGACTGCGCCATGGCGTCGATGTTTTTCGACATCAGCGCTTGATTCAGATCGGCGAAGGCCATATAGACGATCTGCACATCTTTGCCGGATTGGTCCGACCAGCTCAGTCCGGCTTTGGCCAGCTCGGCTGCCAGCACCAGCTCCTGTGCGCCGCCCCGGGCCACGCCTACTTTCTTGCCCTTCAATTCGGCCATGGATTTGATCGGTAGATCCGGGCGAATCACGATACGCACGCCGCCTTTGGCGAAGCCGGCTACCGCATAGATGGGTGCGCCACCGGCCCGGCCGGCCACCGCGGCATCAGCTGCGCTGGCAGCCACATCGATCTCGCCTGCAATGATGGCTGGCATGATGTCCAATCCTTTCGCAAACATGCGTTCTTCCACCTTGATGCCACATTTCGGGGCGATTTCCTTGATGTAGGACACTGCGCCATAGTGGGCGAACTTCAGGTTGCCCAAGCGAATGGCTTCATCGGCAAATGAAGGTGCAGCAGCGGCAAAAGTAGCGGCAACGGCAAGGCTGGCAATACATGGTTTCATTCGAATATCTCCTGTTATATGAATGCGATCGATCGCATGTTTTGCTTTTCAAGCAAAGTGATCATTGCAAATGCAATGCCAGCAAAGGTGAAGGCCTAACTGGCTGATAAAGCAAGGCATGGTTCTGGCAAGGTGGGTTGTATGTGGCGGATTTCCAGAATCGTCTGACTATTCGTTCCGGAATACGTGACACGCCCAGCCAGCAAAGTCTAGGCCATTGTAAGTTGGCTTCCTTGGCTTGTGTAAATCCGGACGTGGCCAAACCAAGCTAGGTGCGACCTGGCAGTCGGTATGTTGGAGGTGGGTAAGAGGTCAGAAGGAACGGCAGGTCACCTGCAAGCATCATCAATGACATTGCCGTCATACCTGAGTGCCTACGTGACTGCTGAGCAGAAAGTGGCAATGGCTGGATCAATGGTGCATGGTAGTTGGCATGCTGCAGGGCAAATGGTAGTGAGCCAAGGTGTAACGGCGGTACCCGATCAATGGATCGGATACCGCCGCTGGAGGGATGACGTCAAGGCAAGCGTTGTTTCTTGCCAGTCATCATAGTGTTTTACTGATCAGTACCTTGGGATTGCTGCCAATGCCATTCCAAGCCATCGGTGTTTCCAGTAGCTCGATTTTGCTGATTATTTTGTTACCGGGTACGTTGACCCCCCAAATCTGGAAGCTGTCGCCATTGTTCGGATCAAGCTTGCTGGCCGGGACGCTACCCAAGGGCGAGAACCAGCTGCGCATGCCGCTTTGTAATAGGACGTGCTGCTTGCTGCCATCCTTGAATGTGACGCGTACGGTGAAGTCACACCCGCTGGCATGGCAATACCAGGCATACTTGCCGGTGTTTGGTACGATCTCAGCCAGTTGTGAAGCCACTGTAGGGTCAATATTGCGGCGCAGATTACCTTGGTAGGACAGGACCGGATAGATCTGCGACATGTTGGTTGTGCTGGCCAAGCTATGGGTAATGATGATTGTGTGAACCGCGACATCGCGCTGATTCGGCAGGCCGTTGTCAAAGCCCCATAACCCGCTGCTTTCTGTCGTTGGCGTAAACTCGACACGACGCTTGTCAATGCTATCCCAGCGGCTGTAGCTGGTTGAGGAGGCATTGTCGATGAAGATCGTGCCGCCGTTGTACTTGCGCTTGCCATCCTTGTCGATAGTGGTATTTCCTTCAAAGTAGCGCTGAATCACGCCAGCATTGAAGTCAGCAAACATGGTGTAGCGATAGCCCTTTGCCTGATCGCCTGAGCCCCCTTGCATTGGATCTTGCTTGATGCAGCGGCCTTCCTTGTCCTTGATGCGATTTGTATCGGTCTTGCAGTTTTTGAAAGTGTCGGCATCCTGCGGCAGATAAGGCGACAGGAAAGTGTTTCGACCCAGGTCATAGCCCCAGCCTGATCCTAGCAAACTACCGTTGATATATGGGTAGCTGCCGCTTTTGTAGCCATCGGCGGCATGGGGCATACCGAAAGCATGGCCTTGCTCATGGATGAAGATGCCTGCATAGCGATGGTCACCTGTACCACGCGAGCCGCCACCCAGGCCGCCGCCAGGTCCTGAATACTTGCCATCGGCACCCAGCATCAACAATGGCGCATAATGCTGACTGTTGGTACCAGCTTCGCCATTGGCCTCACGAATTGCACTGAGAATGCCTAGTGCTGCGCTCATGACGTCGTAGCCGTCCTTTTGCTGATCGGCATTTTCTACTTTGTACGCCGGGCCGCTGTTGCGTGGGCCAACAATAATATAAGGCCAGTCTATACGTTTGAGTGGATGATTTTTCATGTTCAGCCGCGCCACTGGCCATTTTGCGTACAGCTCGTCGAAAGTGGCCTTGTCTGGATTGCCGACGACCGAATAAGGTTGGGTGTTGGTGTCGTTGGCACCAAACAGATACATCGGCACGATCCACATATTGAAGTCGATATCCACGCCGACTTCCGGTTTTTTGTAATCACTGGCGCTGTAGTTATCTGCCGAGACACGCAACATGACACCTGGCCTGATCCAGGCTGCGGGCAGGATTGCGCTGTAGCGGTTACTTGCATAAATTGGGCCGTTGGCTTCGGTAACGGGCAGCTTGTCTGGTGTATTCAATGTTACCTGACCCAGCTTTGCGTTGTTGTTCCAGGCTTCTAGTACTGGCCGGGTCGGTGTAGCAGCGCCCAGATCAACCATGACCAACGTATCACGCTGCCCGGTCAGATGCAGTCTACCCATTTCGGACCCGTCAGACTTTTTCCATGTCAGCCCGGCCTCAGGTAATACATGCGTTTGCGCGGTCTCGAATTTGGAGATCACCAGCTGTCCAGGGG
>NZ_SCOH01000034.1 GCF_005503445.1 Chitinivorax sp. B
CAGTAATGGCCGGATCACTTCAAATTGGGCACGACTAATGTCGCTCGGGTAGCTTTTTCTCATCTCCCAAGTGTCTCACATTCAACCAATCACAAAGACTTTGAACAGGCTCTTAGAAGGTGCGCGTGATGATACCACAGCATTTTCCATGTAAATCCATGAATAATAACAACACAGTAAAATACCCATGCAAAGTGAATGCACATAACTCACAAGGCTTTCATAAAAAATATGAACTCCAAACGCATATCCAGAATGACTCCATTACGATTAAGATCGCCGATGAATAGTTAACGACTATCAATAACATCAACAAAATAAAATGCAACAAAGACTAGGCTACGTCTTGGTTGTTGGTAAAATGAATCACCTCGATTAAAGACCAAGGAAACCGTTCATCATGACTGCCAAACACTCCAGCTTACTGATCCTGGGTTCCGGCCCGGCTGGTTACACCGCCGCCGTCTACGCCGCGCGCGCCAACCTCAAGCCGGTTCTGGTCACCGGCTTGGCGCAAGGCGGTCAGCTCATGACCACGACCGATGTTGACAATTGGCCCGCCGATGCCACCGGCGTACAAGGCCCGGAGCTGATGCAGCGTTTTCAGCAACATGCCGAGCGTTTTGGCACCGAAATGATCTTTGACCACATCCATACCGCCAAGCTGAATGAAAAACCGATCCGACTGATTGGCGACAGTGGCGAATACACGTGCGATGCACTGATCATTTCCACTGGTGCGTCTGCCCAGTACCTGGGGCTGGAATCCGAACAAGCCTTCATGGGCAAGGGGGTATCCGGCTGCGCAACCTGCGATGGGTTCTTTTATCGCAACCAAAAGGTATGCGTGGTTGGTGGCGGCAATACCGCAGTTGAGGAAGCTTTGTATCTGGCCAATATTGCCAGCCATGTTACGCTGGTTCACCGTCGTGACAGCTTCCGCGCCGAGAAGATTTTGGTCGACCACCTGATGGAAAAAGTCGCCGCCGGCAAAATCACACTGGAACTGAATCACACGCTGGACGAAGTATTGGGTGACAATACCGGCGTGACTGGCGTCCGTATTAAATCCACCAGCGATAGCGCCACCAAGGATCTGGAACTGATGGGTTGCTTCATCGCCATTGGCCACAAGCCGAACACCGATATCTTCGCCGGTCAGCTGGAGATGGAAAATGGCTACATCATCACCAAGGGTGGCCGCAACGGTAATGCCACCGCAACCAGTATCCCAGGTGTCTTTGCTGCAGGTGACGTACAGGACCACATTTACCGCCAAGCAGTTACCAGCGCAGCATCAGGCTGCCAAGCTGCACTGGATGCGGATAAATATTTGGCTTCACTGAACAAATAATCCTGCCACCGATTGCAGTTGCAACATACGCGACCGGTATCGCCGTCGCCGTCAGCTGTGATATCGTGAAATTCGGCATGCGCGCCCAACCGGCCTGCATGCCGTTTTCAATTTTTTTGCAGCTTGTTGGTTTTTCTCATGGACGACGACGCACTCTCCCGACTCAAGGCACTCCGCAAGCGCCTCGTGCAGCAATCCATCCCCACCGTCAAACCCGCGCCTATTCCCGCTGACGAGCTGGACAAGCAAGTATTCAATGCTGCCATGAAGGATGTCATGCCACTTCGCCATCAACCGCGCGTGGCATTAAATCCGCCCAAACCCTGGCCCGTTGCGCGACAACATGAGCTTGACGAACAGCAGGCACTGGTCGATTCCATGAGCGACTGGAGCGAGTGGGAGTTCGGACCGGAAACTGGCAACGAACCCGCCTATGTGCGACAAGGCATGCGGCGCGATACACTGAAGAAACTACGACGTGGGCACTGGGTAGTGGAAGCGCAAATTGATCTGCACGGCCTGACAGTGGATGAGGCTCGCTTTGAAATCGCCCAGTTTCTTTACCTATGCAAGCGTGACAACAAGCGTTGCGTGCGCATCATCCACGGCAAAGGGCTGGGATCCAAAAATCGGGAATCTGTACTGCGAGCCAAAGTACCAGGCTGGCTGACACAACGTGATGAAGTGCTGGCGTTTTGCCAAGCCCGTAAAGTGGATGGCGATTCTGGTGCATTAATCGTACTGTTGCGCGGCAGTAACTAATTACCCAACTCGGCCCCGAATCAATTTTATCTGTAGCGTAGTGTGGCAATTCAATTACGTTCAAGCTGAAATTTGCCATACCCGTCTGACTCAGGAAAGCGCCAAGCTCACATCTGCATGTATCGGCCAAAACAAGCGGACGATAAGACGATAGTGGTAGAATGCCGCCTTTTCCACTGAATATTGTATATCCCGTGTCTGATTTCTCATCAAAGCGTATCCTGGCAGTGCTGCTATTGATTTTTGCCGTAATTTGGTTTGGCCAGCTGGATTACCGCAAATTGGTCAAGCCCGATGAAGGGCGATATGCCGAGATTTCACGAGAAATGGCGGTGACCAATGACTGGATTACCCCACGACTGAACGGCCTGAAGTATTTCGAAAAACCTCCTATGCAATACTGGGCGACTGCTGCCGCATTCAAAGCCTTTGGCGAGCGCGAATGGACTGCTCGATTGTGGACTGCATTGACAGGCTTTCTGGGGGTACTGCTGGCTGTATTTGCTGGCTGGCAGCTATTTGGCCGACGTAGCGGCCTGATTGCCGGACTGGTATTGGGCAGTAGCTTCTACTACTTGGCCTTGGGCCATATCAGCACACTTGACATGGGTGTATCCCTATTCCTGGAACTGGCACTGGTCGGCTTCATGCTGGCGCAACGTGATCAGGCCTCTCCACAAAATCGCCGTAACTGGATGTATGTCGTCTGGCTGGCCATGGGTGGTGCGATGCTATCCAAGGGGTTGATCGGACCCGTTATCCCAGGCATGGCACTGATCCTGTACATATTGATGACTCGACAGTGGGCATTACTAGCTCGAATGCATTGGCTGGCCGGGTTCGTATTATTTGCTGCTGTCGTTGTGCCTTGGTTTGTGTTGGTGTCACATCGCAATCCGGAATTCCTACAATTCTTCTTCATTCATGAACACTTTCAGCGCTTTGCAACAGATGGTGCGCGACGCGATGGCGCAATCTGGTATTTCGCTCCAATCCTGTTGTTGGGCCTCACTCCATGGCTTGGCTGGCTGATCGGCAGTACTTGGCAAGCACGCTTGCGTGTAGTAAGCCAGGTGTTTCAGCCCAAATGGCTGCTTTTGATTTGGTGTGCATTCATCTTCGTCTTTTTCAGTATTTCCAAATCAAAGCTCCCGGCTTACATCCTGCCAATGTTCCCAGCACTGGCCTTGTTGATTGGCGATCATTTGGCCAAACAGACTGCGGAATCACTGAAGAAACATGCGTTAATCCTGCTGGTGATCTGGTTGACACTGAGCGCGGTGCTGATGATCGTGCCAAGCTTTTTGCGTTATGACAGCAACGAAACCCCACGCGCACTGATCGAACAATATGCAATATGGATTCAAGTAGGCGCCTGGTTCGCCACTATTTGTTTTGCGCTGGCTTGGTGGTCCGCGCACCGGCAACGGATTGACCACACACTGATGGCAATTGCACTAGGTGGCGTACTGGCTAGCTCACTGTTTCTCAGCGGCCACAATAGCTTAGCCCCGTCCAATTCGTCATATCATCTGGTTGAGCAGATCAAGGACAAGCTGCAACCGAATGCACCCTTCTTCGCCGTCAACACCTATGACCAAACGTTACCGTTTTACCTGAAGCGGACGTTAACCATGGTGAACTATGCTGACGAACTGGAACTTGGCCAAACCCACGAGCCTGACAAAGCCATCCGGACGGAAGCTGAATTTCAACGAATCTGGCAACAATTACCCGTCGCTTATGCACTGATGACCCCAGGCCACTATGAGCACTATGCCAGCAGTAGCCTGATTCCCATGCGTGTATTAGCGCGCGATACTCGTCGAGTCATTATTACCAAACCATGAAACTAACTGAATTTTCCCTGATTTTGACTGGTGTTTTGCTGAATGCCATTGCTCAGCTATTGCTGAAGGCTGGTGCCAACACAATTGGTCACTTTGAATTTCAACCGTCCAACATCCTGCCAATTGGCTGGAAACTGGCAACCAATCCTTATATATTCGGTGGCCTGTCCTGCTATGCCATCAGTGTAGTGGTATGGATTTTGGCCCTGTCTCGAGTCGAAGTCAGCATTGCTTACCCGATGCTGTCAATCGGCTATGTGGTCAATGCGCTGGCAGCCTGGTGGTTGTTTGGCGAAGCCGTCTCGGCGATGCGCCTGGTGGGCATCGGTGTCATTATTGTTGGCGTTTGCCTTGTAGCGAGAAGCTAATGGATTTTCTTCCCTTTACCCGCCCCACAATTGACGAAGCAACCATTGCAGATGTCGGTGATGTGCTACGTTCTGGCTGGATCACCAGCGGACCCAAAGTCAAAGCATTTGAAGCGGCGCTGAGCGAGTACTTTGGCGGCCGTCCGGTACGAGTGCTGAATTCCGCCACTGGCGGCATGGAAGTCGCATTACGGCTGATTGATCTGCAACCTGGCGATGAAGTGATCACCACACCGCTCTCCTGGGTTGCTACCGGCAATGTCATCCTTAACACCGGTGCAAAACCAGTGTTTGTCGATATCGACCCGATCACCCGCAACATTGATCTGAATTTGGTTGAACCCGCCATTACACCAGCAACCAAAGCCATCATGCCTGTCGACTTGGCTGGGCTGCCGGTTGATCGGGACAAGTTGTATGACATCGCCCACCGACACAATTTACGGGTGATCGAAGATGCCGCCCAGTCCATGGGAGCCACTTGGGGTGGGCGACGTGTTGGCAGCTTTGGCGATCTGATATCCATCAGCTTTCACGCCAACAAAAATCTGACCACTTCAGAAGGGGGTTGTCTGGTACTGAACGACGAAGCACAAATTCCGCTGTTCGAAAAATTGCGTCTGCAAGGCGTGGTGCGCTTTCCTGACGGCAATATGGACGTTGATCTTGCCGGAGGAAAATACAACCTGACTGATATCGCAGCCGTCATAGGCCTGAATCAACTCAAGCATATCGATGCATTCACCAGCAAACGCAAACAATTGGCACAGCATTACTTTGACAAGCTGGACACTTCGCTTGGCCTGGGTTTGCCACTGGCTGATTTCGAGCACAGCAATTGGCATATGTTCCAGATTACCCTGCCACTGAATCGCCTGACCATCAATCGTGGTGATTTCATTCAGGCAATGCATACCAAAGGAATTGGTGTAGGTGTACATTACCCGGCCATGCACCTGTTCACACTTTACCGCCAGCTAGGCTGGCAAGAGGGGGACTTCCCCCACGCAGAACAAGTGGGCCGTGAAACCATCACGCTACCGCTGTTTCCATTGATGGAAATTACCAATGTGGAACGCGTGTGCGAGGCAGTGCATGAGATCGTGTCAGCCAATCTGCACTAAGTAATGTTAAACGCACTTCAAGTACCTGGTCAGCAGCCGAAACTTGAACCGATAGCATCAAAGTAGGCCAGGATGCATCCCTACCCGTCTGTGGACCAACAGTGGCAAAGCACTGTTGAGACGGATTGCCCTGTCGCATGTCAATCAGCCACACGATGCTGATTTGCCTCATCATTCCTGGGGTTGCGCGGACAATGGGATCGCCATTCCTGTTGTGTTAACTTTCAATACAGGCGAAACCAACAACCATATGACGCCGCAAGTTACTGTCATCGTACCAGTCTATAACGAGGAAGCCGGACTGCAAGCCCTGTTCGACCGTCTCTACCCAGCATTGGATGCACTGAGTCGCAGCTATGAACTAATTTTCATCAACGATGGCAGCAAAGACCGCTCGCCAGCGATATTACGTGAGCAGTTCCAACGGCGCCCAGATGTTACCCGTGTCATTTTGTTCAATGGAAATTTTGGACAGCACCGTGCCATCCTGGCCGGTTTTGCACATTCACGCGGTGATTATGTGGTAACCCTGGATGCCGACTTGCAAAACCCACCCGAAGACATTGCCACGCTGCTTACTAAAATGGATGAAGGCTACGACTATGTCGGCTCGATACGCCGCCAGCGTAACGACAGCACTTGGCGGCATATTGCATCCCGTGCCATGAACCGGCTGCGCGAGCGAATCACCCGTATCAAAATGACCGACCAAGGTTGCATGCTGCGTGCCTACCATCGCAACATCATTGATGCCATCAACCAATGCAGCGAGATGAATACCTTCATCCCCGCACTGGCCTACACCTTTGCCAGCAAGCCTACCGAAGTGATCGTCGGCCATGACGAACGGGTTGCAGGCGAATCGAAATATTCGCTATACAGCTTGATCCGGCTTAATTTTGACTTGATGACCGGTTTTTCAATTGTACCGTTACAGATGTTCTCAATGCTAGGGATGGCCATCTCCTTTATTGCAGGCCTGCTCGTTGTTGTATTGGCTGCCCGTCGGGTCATTGTCGGCCCTGAAGAGGGTGGGTTATTCACCCTGTTTGGCGTGGCCTTTTTCCTGATCGGCATTACTTTGTTTGGTATCGGACTATTGGGCGAATATATTGGCCGCATCTATCATGAAGTACGCAACCGGCCACGCTACATCGTACAGGCGGTGTTGGAACAAAAGCAGGAGGATGCCTGATGGCGCGTGCTGTAGTCTTCGCCTATCACAATGTGGGTGTGCGTTGCCTGGAAGTCTTGCTGGCCCATGGCGTTGAGATTAGCCTGGTCGTCACACATGAAGACAATCCTAATGAAGCCATCTGGTTTGACAGTGTCGCCCAACTGGCCTCCCTGCACGACATCCCGGTCATCAAACCGACAGACCCCAACACAGATGATGTACTCCACCAAATTAAGGCAGCCCAACCCGACTGGCTATTCTCATTCTACTATCGCCATATGCTGAAAGCCCCTTTATTGACCGTTGCACCTCGCGGGGCCTACAACATGCATGGCTCATTACTACCAAAGTATCGCGGTCGCGTACCAGTAAATTGGGCCATTATTCATGGCGAAATCGAAACCGGCGCGACCCTGCATGTGATGAACGAAAAGCCGGACAATGGCGCAATTATCGACCAACAATCTGTTCCCATTCTGCCCAATGACACCGCTCAACAGGTATTTGAGAAAGTTACCACAGCAGCGGAATTAACACTGTATCGCTGCCTGCCAGCTCTGCTGGCAGGTACCGCGCAACGCTTTCCGCAAGATTTGTCGCAGGGGGGCTACTTTGGCGGTCGCAAGGCTGAAGATGGCCGCATCGACTGGGCTCAGCCAGCCATCGTCATACACAATCTGGTGCGGGCTGTCGCCCCACCCTACCCTGGTGCACATACCTGCATTGCCGGCCAACCCGCCCGCATTTTACGCACCCTGGTAGTCAGCCAACATCTCGTTACCACAGCAATGCCCACCTTATATATGCAAGACAACAAGCTCTTTGCGAATTGTGGCGATGGCAGTATTCTCCGCATCGTCGAATTGGAACTCGCTGGCACTCCCCTGGATGCGGCCGGCTTTATGCAACGCTTCGGCCACACGCCGCAAACGCTTGCCTGAACTTATTTAGGACCACATCATGAAGAAAATCCTGATTCTCGGCGTGAATGGCTTTATTGGCCACCACCTGTCCAAGCGTATCATCGATACCACCAACTGGGAGGTGTACGGCATGGACATGAACACCGATCGGATTACGGATCTGCTGGGCAACCCACGCTTCCACTTCTTTGAAGGTGACATCACAATCAACAAGGAATGGATCGAATATCACGTCAAGAAATGTGATGTCGTATTGCCACTGGTCGCCATTGCCACTCCGGCTACCTATGTGAAAGACCCGCTACGCGTCTTCGAACTGGACTTCGAAGCCAACCTACCCATTGTTCGCCAGTGTGTCAAATACCACAAACGTATCCTGTTCCCATCCACCTCGGAAGTGTACGGTATGTGCCATGACAGCCAGTTCGACCCCTATGAATCCGAATTGGTCTACGGCCCGATCGAAAAGCAACGCTGGATCTACGCCTGCTCCAAGCAACTGATGGATCGTGTTATCTACGCCTACGGCTCGCGCAATGAGCTCGACTTCACCCTGTTTCGCCCGTTCAACTGGATCGGCGCTGGCTTAGACAGCATCCACACCCAGAAAGAAGGCAGCTCCCGCGTGATCACCCAGTTTCTGGGCCATATCGTTCGCGGAGAAGACATCAAGCTGGTCGATGGCGGCGAACAAAAACGTGCTTTCACCTACATCAACGATGGCATCAACGCGCTGATGAAGATCATTGAAAACAAGGACGGTCGCGCCTCTGGCAAAATCTATAATATCGGCAACCCCAGCAACAACTTCTCAGTACGCGAACTTGCTGAAATGATGCTGGAACTGGCACTAACCTATCCGGAGTATCGTGACAGCGCACTGAACGTGAATCTAGTGGAAGTTAGTTCTGGTGACTATTACGGCAAGGGCTATCAAGACGTCCAAAACCGTGTCCCAAAAATCGACAACACCATGCAAGACCTGGACTGGAAGCCCCAGTTCAGCATGAAAGAAGCTCTACGCTATATCTTTGATGCTTACCGCAATCAAGTCGCAGAAGCGCGCCGACTGGTAGAATGATTTTCTGCAGTATGACACCCAAGGGCAACCCGTTTGGGGTTGCCCTTTCTTTTTTCATTTGCTTATTTGCCGAGCCTCGGGCGATTAGATGACTCCCTATCATGTGGCCAAACAGGATATTTCTAGACTTGACCATGAAAACCATCCTGTGGTGCCAATCGTTACCATGCACTAATGTTCATGAAGAAAGGAACAGACGAATTTAGTACCGATGGCCATGCCACCTTAATCAAATTGGAATTTATTGGAAAGTAGAGGGATACGGCACACCATCCAAACTTCATGTGCCGAGATAAGACGAGATTACCCTTGGAAGACCTGTTTAATTTTACATTAAGCCATCAAGGACGGGCCATTAACAAGGGGCGGCGTCGAATATCAAATCTGACCCTCGGCCACCCGACCGACGATCACGCTTATATTACGCATAACTGCATTACAGCTGACGCATCGAACATCCCCTGATGAATGCAGGTAGAACTGCTCACACGCACAACGCGTGCAATAGAACGCCGGCCCAAAATCCTCGTGTTGGACTGTTTTTTTACGATAACTAGCCAGCTCGACAACGCGGCCCATGTTGGTATCTCCATATTTTGCAGCTTGGAATCAAGTCAGCGGGCTGAACAGGTAGTAAGTACTGCTGACTTGCCGCCACACGCAAGCTGGTATGGCGTAACTAAACTGTAGCAAAATCCATCTCGCATGAATATACGAAAAAACCGAAACACAACCGAACGCTTATCACCAGCAGATAAACGGTTAATTTTCAAAGTGTTGCACCGCACAATCAATGTCACCTCCAGTCATTCGTCTTAATTTAATACTCATCATTCGGCGTTTACTCCTCCTAGTAATGATCTACATCACCCCATGATAAAAATGTTCAAAAAACGCATATACGAACTTTATTCGATATCGAATAATTTTACGCCACTTGCTCGACCGCAGACATGGCACCTTCATAGACTCGGGCCTCAATGAACAGATTGACAAGATCAGAATCCAGCTTGCCATCCCGTACCTCCATATTCAAGACATCCAGTGCACGATCAATTGGCATCGCGGCCTTGTAAGGCCGATCACGTGCGGTAAGGGCGTCAAAGATATCGGCAATGGTCATCATGCGTGTTTGAATCGGAATCTCGTCAGATTTCAAACCCCGAGGGTAGCCAGAGCCATCCAGTTTTTCGTGATGACTGCCTGCAATCATCGGTATCTGCGCGAGATCGCCTGTCCACGGTATGGCAGCCAGAAAGGTATAGGTATGGCTGACATGGGATTCGATTTCATGACGTTCATCCAATGTCAAACTGCCCCTGGTTACTGACAATGCAGTATATTCGTCATCCGACAACAATCCTTCATGAGCCCAAAAGGTTACCGGCAGCTGAAACGTTCGAATTTGTGCCAAACGATCAGCATCGTCACGGTGCAGCATGGCAGGCTCATTTGCTTGCTCCAACAATGCCAAGTAGGTATCGAGCTCCATTAACTGTGCCCTGCATTGCTCGACCAGCAATGTGCCGGGCGCATGGCCACAATGAGGGCAATGGGGATGCTGTTCAGCAAATTCCCGCATCACCCGCTCCTTAAGCCACAAGATGCGCAACCGGATGCAGTCCATCCGCTCATGAGAAAGCTTCTTGGATTTGTTCAGCACATGCTCCCGCACACCCACTTTGCCAAAATCATGTAGCAATGCAGCGTAGCGTAATTCACGCCATTGCGCTCGATTCAACTCGGCATCGCGCAAACGTGCTATAGGCGATCGCGCCAGCAGATCAGCCAGTTGACAGGTGTAATCAGCCACCCGGAAAGAATGACCACTGGTTACTGGATCACGAGCTTCAATCGCCATCACAGAAGCCGCAACAAATCCCTCAAACAGATTACGAATATTGTCGAGCAACAGGCTGTTTTCGATCGCCACCGCTGCCTGACTGGCCAAGGCTTGTAACATTTCACAGGTGTCTGTATCAAAAGGCTGGCCTTGCCGATGGACAGCTTTGACGTTCAGACACTGCACGATTCCAATCACTTCATCCTGATGATTGCGCATCGGAATAGTCAACAGCTCCCGCGTCTGATAGCCATAAGTACGGTCAAAGCTTGGATCGAAGTGGTAGGGCAAGGAGCCCGGAAGCGCATAGACATCGCCAACATTGACAATTTGGCCAGTCAGCGCTGCATAGCCTGCTATCGACTGCTTGTCGATACGGAATGTCCGTTCCGGCAATTGCAATGGCAATCGCTCGTTGTGAAACAGTTTGAACTGCAGCATGGGTACGGGACCATCTTTCCGAACCAGGAACAACGAGCCAGCTTCACAATCCGCCAGTTTGCGCGCCTCCTTCAATATCTCATCCAACAAGCGAGGCAGTTCCTTTTCTGAGCTCAACGATATGCCGATCTGAGTAATTTCTCGCAGGCTCTGCATCTGCCCGCGCAATTCCTCCTCCAGCATCATCAAACGGGCACGGTTACCTGCCACCTTGCAGGCCGTTTCGATCAGCCGGGCCAGCGCCTCATCAGATATGGATAGAGCCAGCGGCACATCCATATCACCCTCTAAAGCAGCTACCAATCCGCCAAAGGGCTCGGATTGGCACCAAGCAGGCCGAACAGCACCCACACCTAACAACACCAGTGCTACACCTGCGGGGTGTGTAGCCAACCATGGATCGCCCAACAAACAAACCCGATAGGTTGGCAACAACACCGCTGCCACCCTTTCCAGCCAGCTCTGATCACTGACCCCAATTAACCATGTCGCTTCCACGCTACACCCTTACCCGAATACCCTGTCTCAGTGTAGTCAATTAGATCCATGATTACATTCAAAAATACGATATTAATTACTTATTGAAAAAATCAGCAACCAACTAAAATAACAAGAAATTATTAAAGCTCAAGAAAAACACCCTACCAAACAAATCCCAAGGAGAGAACATAATGAACATCTTGCGCAGCTGCTGACACATTGGGTCGCCACACTGGCATGGGTATACTGGTGAATCTACTCGGCCATCACGTCACAATCATGCCTAAGCTCAAACTTGCCAGCCGCCTCGAATACATTGAACCCTTCCGTGTCATGGCACTCCTTGCGCGAGCAAAAGAGCTGGAAGCCAAAGGTCATGACATTATTCACATGGAAATTGGCGAACCAGACTTCCCTACTCCGCCAGATATCGTTCAAGCCGGCATCGCAGCCTTGCTACAGGGAAAGACGGTCTATACCCCTGCATTAGGCATTCCTGAGCTACGTGCCGCCATTGCACATTTTTACGCCCATCACTACAAAGTGGTTGTCGATCCTGCCCAAGTTGTCATCACTCCTGGCGCATCCGGTGCGTTGCAATTGGCGCTCAGTGCAATACTGAGCCCCGGGGACGAGGTGATTCTAAGCAACCCGACCTACCCCTGTAATCGGCATTTCATTCACATGTTCGAGGGCGTTCCGAGGTTGGTTGAAGTGGGGCCAGCACAACGTTTCCAATTGACTGCTGCACTGACCCGCGAACACTGGTCGTCACGCACCCGTGCTGTTATGGTTGCCAGCCCAGCCAATCCGACTGGCACATTGATTGATCCCGATGAACTGGCACAGATTGGCGATTGGTGCCTAATGCACAATGCAGCTTTGCTGGTCGATGAAATCTATCAGGGCCTGATCTATGACCAGCCAGACCAAACTGTGTTAGCCCGCCAACCCAACGCTTTTGTCATCAATAGTTTTTCCAAATACTTCCAAATGACAGGTTGGCGGCTGGGTTGGCTGATTGCGCCACTCGATGCAATCCCAGCCATCGAGAAACTAGCAATGAATGCATTCCTATCACCATCCGCCCCAGCACAATATGCAGCACTGGCCGCATTCAGTGATACCACGCTAGCTTTGCTGGAAAGCCGCCGTCAATGCTTTCGTGAGCGCCGGGATTTCTTGTTGGCCATGCTGACAGAACTGGGGTTTGACATCCCCGCTCAACCTCAAGGCGCTTTTTACATCTATGCCAATGCCAGCCACCTAACGGACAATGCCGAGCAGTTTGCGATCCGCCTACTCGAATCGGCTAATGTTGCTATTACACCCGGCCTGGACTTTGGCGGTACTGCTGCCAGCCAGTATCTGCGCTTTGCCTACACTACATCGATTGAGCGCATGCGCGAAGCAGGAGCTCGAATCAAAACATTCATTAAAAGTTAAATGACTGGTGCGCCGCAAATCAAGCAATGACAAGGAGATAAGTGAAAATCCAAGCATGCTTAATGCATCAAAATCATTGAATATTAGCTCTAATTTAGTTTACTATTGCATAATTAAAATAATATCCCGATGTTCGAATGTTGCTTTACTTACCGCAGACCAACCAGTAGCACCGGGAACAGGGAAACTAGAAAGGCTAGCGATGTTCGACTTCAAGGGCCTGATTTCGGCCCTACTGCGCCGCCCACCGGCAGATGGGGTTCATAACCTCAAGTCAGCCACCATTTGGGTGCAAGAATTACCACAAGGCGACATTCATCAAGCTCAGGCGGAAATTGTCAAAACACTGGCAGCACTCAACACCAATGCCAGGATGAATCTAAAAGAGCGCATCAAAACCATTCTTTACTTGGATGAAAAAGCACAACCCTTACAACAGTCGCTTTGTGAGGACTACATTGCAGATACTGGCTTTGGCAAGCATTACCTGCCAACGATCATGGCGTTCTGGACCGAAATGGCAAACGCCTACAAAACCTGCCTTCGACAATATGCCGAAAAACCAGCACGCGGTGTTAATACCGATCTGCCCGTAGTGACTGCGCGGGGCCTATATTACTTCGGCATGATTGCCAAATGGCATCATATTCGTTACTTGCCGGTCGATGGTAAGGTTTGGCGCAATCTACATCGCTTTTATACCTTTGCCGAAGCGGAAGGGTTTGCCCGGAATCAGGTTCGGCTGTTTCCAGGTGAGTTACCAACCAGCTGCGTTCGCGAATACCTACGCCCACTGATGTTGGAGTTGGCCGTTCCCGCCTCGCTGCTTCCCGGACAAATCCTGATGGTGACCCACTGGCTGGAAACCTGGACTGACTTACTGTCACTGGACAGCCAAGTCCGGCCACATCGACAGCTGTTTGCCGTCAATCTGGACGAGCCCAAACCCGCCCGTAAATTGCGCCGCAATATGGTCGACAGCAAATATCGGTATTGGAGTACTGACCTGCTGATCGAACGCATTGAGCAGGTCATCGAGCAATTGAAGCAAGGGGAACTACCCGCCCGCCTGGGGTTGAGCGAAGCGTTTCGACTTCCTTCCGGAATGGATCTTTTGGAGAACATCGCCAATCGATGGTCACGCGAAGGGGCCAGCGCCACTCGCAAACATGAGCGACAGCGCGAAGAGAAAAATATCCAGGTCATTCATGGCTTACAGAAAACGCTGGAACAACTTCGTCATCCAGAACGTTTCAAGCAACTTCGTCGTAATGGCAAAGGCAATACTGGTATCGAGATCATTGCAAACAGTGCACCCGTCATTTCAGAAGACGAACCGGATATGCTGAGCGTAGAGCTGCGTGAATGGCAAATGGAAAATGCCAGTCAATATGGGATTGGCGCCAGTTTCACTTCAGATTTTGATGACGATCTGGCCGTGGGCGATTTAATTGGACTGAAACCCCAAGAACAAGCACGTTTTGCTATTGGCATCGTTCGCCGTATTCAGAAGAATATCCAAGGCGAAGTCTATGTAGGCATCGAAACCATCAATCACACACCTGTACTTGTAGAATTACATTCTGCGGCATCGGGTATGACCGAGCAAAGCCTCATGACCACCAACGCCATCTACTTGCCTGAAGCCGATGATGGCATGCTCCCCCGATGTCTACTCATGCCGACCCAAGACTTTGAAACTGGCAAAGAGCTACAACTAAAAGCCCAAGGAAAATCATTCACGATTCGCCTCAAACATTCGATTGAGCAAGCAAGTGATTACACCCGAGCGCCATTTGCAGTACTTGCCAAGCATTAATCGACTTTGGGCACCCATCGTGCAACCTATTAAAAAGCCGTGACTTAGGCCACGGCTTTTGCTTATCCAACAGGCTGGATTAGCCTTCAAGCATCGATTTCTTTAAATCATCCTGAACTGGCTTCTTGCCTAGCCAGATTCTCAGCATAGCTGCCTGAAAATCCATGCCCTGGATCACATCCTTAGGCTGATTACGCACGGTGATTCGTGTCGACCCATCAGCATTGAAATCCAAATGAATCACATCATTTTCACGCACTTCTCGTACAGCCTTGAAGATCTTCTCCATTTCAGCAATCTTGGGCTGAATGGCTGCCAGTTCGGCGCCGCTGGTATTGGCTGTGATGCCTTCCTTGAAAGCATCCAGCATCTTTTCTGCCTCAACATCACGCTTCATAACCAAGGTCACGCGACGCGTCTGCTTGGCGCCGATGATAGCGTCGGCATCCCTGCTCTTGGCAGACAGGTACAATCCTGCCACATAAACCTTGGCCAAACCGAATTTGGTGCGCACCCCCGCCCCATTCAGCGACAGCTCGCTGCCAGCCACCGCAACTTTATCATCCAGCTTGACACCCGCGACCTCCGCAGCGAAAGCAGGCAGGGTTGCCACCACCAGTGCTGACGACAGAATCCATCTCTTCATTACATCCCCCTCTATTTCAAAACCCAACTCGACTAGAGCTTATATTCTAATCATGCGCTATATTGTTCGCTTGATCGAACCATGTCAAGCCAGCCGCACATTAACCAGCCTGTTACATACATAGCATGAGCTGAGCTGGCAGCAATATTGGCTAGCTTGCTGGACTTATTTCTTGACTAACGGGCAGGTACTCTGTGCCAACGGCTTGAATACGTTATCGGCTTTCAATGTGCGCTTGATCTTCAGGAGATCCCACTGGGCTTCACCTTTGGACTCCAGCGGTTTTTTGACTTCAACCAGATACATATCATGCATCATGCGACCATCTTCACGGATATAGCCATCCTTGGTGAAGAAGTCATTGACTTTGGTGGTTCGCATCCGATCCATCACCGCATTTCCCTCATCGGTCCCTGCAGCCTGTACGGAGCGTAGATAATGCATCACCCCCGAATACACCCCAGCCTGTGAAGCCGTTGGCATTTTCTTGGCTTGGGCAAAAAAGCGCCGGGCAAATTCACGGGTTTCGTTATCTCGATCCCAATAAAAGCCGGTAATGAACTTCATGCCCTGTGCGACATCAAGCCCCAATGCTTTGATATCACTGTCAAATACCACCATGCCAACCGGCTCCTGCTCCGGGCCGAACAAGCCAAATTCGCGGGCTTGCTTAACGGCATTGACAAAATCACCGCCTGCAACGGCAAACACCATCCCTTGCGCCCCACTTTCCTGCATTTTCAAAAGATATGGGGTGAAATCAACATTTGATGGGGGTGTTTTAACAAATGGCGCATAGACCTTGCCACCTGCCTTACGCACGGCCATGGCGGCCAGGAAAATATCATTGGCGGTCGCTTTGTCAGTCTTATCGCCATAATCGGTTGCCATCACCGAGAAACTCTTGATACCGTCATTGATCAATTCACGCATCAAGCCATGAGAGGCCGCATAAGCATCATAAACCCAATCCACCGCCAACCGGCTGCAAGCATCGTTGGTCAACGCAGAGGTCGAAGCGCCGGTTTTGATGGATACCACGCCACGTTCCGAGAAATATTTGGATACTCCGATCGCCACTTGCGAATTCATTAATTCAGTGACCATATCGACACGTGGACGCTGCAGATCCCAGGTTTTAGCAATAGCCATTGCATCGTCCAGCTCATTTTTGTGATCGGCACTGACCACCTCGATCTTTTTTCCCAATACTCTGCCACCAAAGTCCTTGACGGCCATTTGAGCAGCAAGCGTCGCGCCTTTGCCACCCACATCAGCATACACCCCGGACATATCAGTCAACACACCAATACGTACAACATCATCCGACACGCCAGCCCCTTGGACGAATGTGCTCGCCAACGCGATACCTATGGCAGCAACCAGCTTTTTCAAGTGCATGATGGCCATCCCAATCCTCTCACTGAATCTTAAAAATCAGCATATATTAATATTAGAACATTAACTCAACAATCAGGAAAATCATTACGCTTCAGTCCATTGGCTCATCCTTCAGCCTAGCAGTCACTCCTGATTGCCAACGCAAACGGTCAAACGACCGTTTCGACAAAATACTCTAAATTTTAGCAACAAAAAGGGGAAGGCGCACACCTTCCCCTAATCAAATTTACGTATTGATTAATTTTTTCGATACATTTACAGCACTTGGATGATACCAGCAGCGCCCATACCGGTACCGATACACATGGTCACCATGCCGTACTTGCCTTGCATACCATGACGACGCATGCCATGGATCAGCGTAGCGGTACGAATCGCACCCGTTGCACCCAGCGGGTGACCCAACGCAATAGCACCACCCAACGGGTTGATCTTGCTGGTATCCAGCTCCAGGTCACGAATCACCGCCATAGCTTGTGCAGCAAATGCTTCGTTCAGCTCCATCCATGCGATGTCGTCACGTGTCAGGCCAGCCAAGCGCAATGCTGCTGGAATTGCCTCTTTCGGACCGATACCCATGATTGCAGGCGGTACACCCTTCACCGCAAAGCTGACGAAACGTGCCAACGGTGTCAGGTTGAACTGCTTCAGGATCTTTTCCGATACCAAGATTACCGCACCGGCGCCATCCGACATCTGTGACGAGTTACCAGCCGTCACCGAACCCTTGGCATCGAATACCGTCTTCAGCTTGGCCAGACCTTCCAGGCTGGTATCAGCGCGTGGGCCTTCATCGGTATCCAGCAATTTCTTGACGATGTCGACTTCGCCCGTTGCCAGATTTGGTGTACGGTAGATAGCTTCCAGCGGCGTGATTTCATCCTTGAATTCACCAGTTTGGATCGCTGCGATAGCACGACGATGGGATTCAGCCGCAAATGCGTCCTGATCTTCGCGCGATACTTTCCATTGCTGTGCCACTTTTTCAGCGGTCAAACCCATGCCATAAGCAATAGCAACATTCTCGTCCTTGGCGAAGATTTCCGGATTCAGGGAAATCTTGTTACCCATCATCGGCACCATGGACATCGATTCGGAACCCGCCGCGATCACAACATCTGCCTCACCTGTGCGGATGCGATCAGCTGCCATTTGCACAGCATTGATACCGGAAGAGCAGTAACGGTTGATGGTCACGCCGCCAACCGTGTTCGGCAGACCAGCCAACAATACGCCAATACGCGCCATGTTCAGGCCTTGCTCGGCTTCCGGGAATGCACAACCTACGATCGCGTCTTCGATCAGATTGACATCCAGCGACGGCACTTGTGCCAGCGCGCCTTTGATTACATGGGCCAGCATGTCGTCCGGGCGGACGTTCCGCATCATGCCACGTGGCGCTTTGCCGACCGGGGTACGGGTCGTGGCTACGATGTAAGCTTCTTGAACTTGCTTCGTCATTTCAACATTCTCCAAATGAATTCTATCGACCTGTCCGAAGTCCGCACCCAGTGCGGCGCTTCGAGCACCGAGAAGCCGCATTCCATGCGGCTTCCAGCTCAGTCATGATCAGTTGCGCAGCGGCTTGTTGTTCTGCAGCATGTAGAAGATCCGCTCTTGCGATTTCGGATGCTTCAACAGGCTGATGAATGCCTTGCGCTCCAGGTCGAGAACCCATTGTTCGTCTACCAGCGTACCCGCTTCAACATCACCACCGCTCATTACGTCAGCAATGGTCGCAGCGATGTGATAATCGTGCTCGCTGATGAAGTTACCTTCCTTCATATTGGTCAACTGACCACGGATCGAAGCTGCACCTGCACGCCCAGCAACCGGGAATCCCTTCACCTTCAACGGTGCACGGTAGCCCGATTCGTACATAGCCAGTACTTGCTGCTTGGCAACGTGCAACAGTTCGTACTCATTGAATACAACCATGTCGGACTTGCGGATGTAACCGAACTCTTGACCTTCCTGTGCCGACGTACCTACCTTGGCAGTGGCAATCGCCATGAAGTAGTCAGTCAGTGACTTGAATACATCACCCTTGGCCTCCTGCGCCGCACGCAGTGCGAATTCCTTACATCCGCCGCCACCTGGTAACAGACCAACGCCCACTTCCACCAGCCCAATGTAGGTTTCCAAGTGTGCAACGATCTTGTCGCAGTGCATGGCGAATTCGCAACCACCGCCAAAGACATAGTTCTTGGTTGCAGCCACAGTCGGAACCTGGCTGTAGCGCAGACGCATGGAGGTGTTCTGGAACTGACGCACCATCTCGTCGATTTGCTCCCACTGGCCAGCCATGAATGCCGGGCCCATGGACATCAAGTCCGCACCAACCGAGAACGGATCTTCGGTTTGCCAGATCACCAAACCCTTATAGCCCGCTTCAGCAAGGTCGATTGCCTTGTTGACAGCAGCCACGACATCCGGACCGATCGCATGTGCCTTGGATTTGAAGGAGATGATCAATACGCCATCACCTTGGGTCCAGACGCGTGCGCCATCATTTTCGAATACGGTTTCACCGTAAACCGGTGCTGATTCGCCAACCAGACGGGCCGGGAACAGTTGACGCTGATAAACCGGCAATGTGGAGCGCGGTACCAGTGCATTTTTGGTCGGGCTGTAAGAGCCAGCATCGCTGTGCAGCGTGTCACGCTCGAACACCCAAGCCGGCAATGCGGCAGTCGCAATACCCTTACCTGCTGCGATATCCTCCTTGATCCATTCTGCAACTTGCTTCAAGCCAGCAGCTTGCCACGTTTCGAATGGTCCTTCAGACCAACCGAAGCCCCAACGAATCGCAAAGTCAACATCACGCGCATTGTCTGCAATGTCAGCCAAATGGAAAGCAATGTAATGGAACACGTCACGGAAGCACGCCCACAGGAATTGGGCCTGCGGATGCTCGGACTCGCGCAAAGCTTTCAGCTTGGCAGTTACATCTTTGTTCTTCAGGATTTCTTTGACGCTGTCGTCGCCCTTGACGCCAGACTCAACATAGGTACCCGCTTTCGGGTCCAGAACCAGCTTCAGCTTGCCATCTTTTTTGTAGATACCCGCCTTGGCCTTTTGACCCAACGCACCAGCTTCAATCAGCTTGGTCAGCCATTCCGGGGACTTGAACAGCAGGTGCCAAGGATCATTCGGCAGGGTGTCCTGCATGGTCTTGACCACGTGGGCAAAAGTGTCCAGACCGACCACATCAGCGGTACGGAAGGTAGCAGATTTTGGACGACCCAGACGTGGGCCGGTCAGATCATCAACTACATCAAAACGGATACCAAACTTATCTGCATTGTGGATGCATGCCAGCATCGAGAATACGCCGATGCGGTTTGCAACAAAGTTTGGTGTGTCCTTGGCGCGTACCACACCTTTACCCAAGGTGGTCACCAGGAATTCTTCCAACTGATCCAGCTTACTGGCATCGGTATTTACACAAGGAATGATCTCAACCAGATGCATATAGCGTGGCGGGTTGAAGAAGTGGATACCGCAGAAGCGTGAACGCATGCTGTCTGGGCAACCTTCCGCCAGTTTGTTGATGCTGAGGCCGGAGGTGTTGGTTGCGAAGATCGCATGTTCGTTCAGGAATGGCGCTACCTTCTTGTACAGATCCAGCTTCCAGTCCATGCGTTCAGCGATGGCTTCGATCACAACATCACATTCACGCAACAGCTCGAGGTGCTGGTCATAATTCGCCGGAGTGATGAAATCGGCCTTTTCCTTGCGGCCGACAGGCGAAGGCTTCAGCTTCTTCAGATTGTCAATGGCTTTGAGTACGATACCGTTCGGGTTACCTTCCTTAGCTGGCAAATCGAACAGAACGGCCTCTACATTGGCATTGGCGAGGTGTGCGGCAATCTGCGCGCCCATCACGCCAGCGCCGAGCACGGCCACCTTGCGTACCACGAATTTAGAAGTCTGAGACATAGCTTCCTCGAGGGTTGGACATTAATCATCTGGGCTTGGCGTCAACCCCATGGTGACCGCCAAGCCCACGTTCATCGGGCTAGAAGATGCCCTGTTCATTCATGCCAGGTTGCTTAGAAGGCATGGTTAACCTGCAACCCGACAATGCTTGCTTTTACGTCATACTCACCACGGATCGTACCGTTACTGCAGTTGCAGTTAGGGTCTGCCGGCCATTTGCCGTCATTGTTATCGGTGGAGTTGATGGAACCAACATCGACACGCACCAGGCTGTAAGCCATATCAATCGACGTATTCTTGGACAAGCGCCAGTTAGCACCTACCGAGTACCATGTGCGATTGCCATCGGGGATACTGGCCGTACGGTTCGAATCCGTCACCGGAGAGCGATCCAGTTGCCAACCAAAACGCAGCATCCAGGCATCGTTCAGGCGCACATTGGTACCAACGGAGAATTTGTTGGTATCAGTCCAGTGCTCTGGCGTAATGCTGTCAGGTGTGGTCGATTCGAAATCGATACGCAATTCCTGCAGGCGCGAATGGCGGGTACGAGTGTAATCAGCCATCACCGCCCAGGTATCATTGATTTGCTTGAAGAAGCCAAGCGACCATGACTCGGGGGTATCCACCCCCAGGCTTACACGGGAATCTTCATGTCCAGCCGTTCCCGCCGCCGGGTTGAACGGTGCCGCAATCGCTTGTGCTGCACCTGCGCCAATCGGCAATGTAGTCCCGCCCAGAGAGTACGTGTAATTACGCACGGAATCCGGTGTGGTCCAATCAGCATCACCCTTCAACTTGTGCGAAATCTTGGAGCGATAGGACAATCCCAGGCGCGTAGTTGGATCGATCTCGAACAATACGCCAAAGTTATAGCCGAAGCCCCAATCGTCCCCCTTGACCGCAATGTAGCCATCGTATTCAGGGTTGGCGAATGCAGCGGAAGCTTTTGCTAGCATATCGCTCTGCACGCTTGCTGCCGCAACACGACCAGCTTGCTGAGCCTGTGCAGCACTACCACCTGCCGCAATAACTTGCTGTGCCGCCCCAGTCGCTGCCTGCGATGCTGCTGCCGGCATCGTCCGGACCAATGCGCCGGCAATCACGCCACCATAGTTCACCTTACGGCCCAACTTACCCTTCGCATACTGCATGGTCAGGCCGCCACCAACTGATACCATCGGGTTGATGCGATAAGCAAACGACGGGTTAAAAGCAAATGTTTTCACTTCTGTTTCAACCACGTTGTAACGGCCAACCCAGTTCTCGTTGTAAGTGGTCTTGGACCCAAATGGAACAAAGGCACCCAGACCCACACTCATCTGATCATTGATTTTGTGACCAAAGTAAAAGTGGGGTACCGCAGTGCGTTCTGCAAATTTCCCACCTTCATTGGACCCGGTGGATTTAGCTTGCCCAAAAACAGTTGGCACAGCCGCAGCCAATGCGGGCGATGAAATGGTCGAACCTTCATCCTTGTAGGAGACGGTCGGGTTCACCACATTCAAGACCGCAGATACACTGGTACCGTTCAGCTTGGACAAGCCGGCCGGGTTATGGAAAATGGTTGAGGCATCAGCCGCTTCTGCACTGTTTGCATTGGCAACCCCTTGGCCCGCAGCACTTTGGGTTCCGAAGTGGTAGCCAGAAGCCAGTACAACTTGCGCACCGACCATGCCGATAGCCATCAGGGAAAAGCGGATTACGTTACGTTTCATAAATGTCTCCTTCATACTAGTTCTCGCGCATTTTTCGTTCGAGGGCAGGCAAGCATACATCAATTCATGCGCCATCATTAGAGCAAACCCTCAATTTTTTAGATGCTCAATCGCACCTCGCGAGACCCCCTCAGCCATAAGACATTGTTATCGATGAAACAAAACGTGGCTCAATCCAAATCAAATACAGCCCGCATCCAGCCTTGATTTACCCTACCAACTGCGGCAATTCACGTGCATTGCCAGAGACATCGACAGCCACATAGGTCAGCATGGCCTCCGTCACCTTGACCACATTCACCAAATCTGGGTGCCTTTGAGCAAATACTTCAACTTTGACCGTAATGGATGTCTTGCCAACACGTAAGCGTTCAACATAGAAGCTGACCAAGTCGCCCACATGCACAGGCTGATGAAACTGAAAAGCATTGACCGCCACAGTTGTCACCGCCCCTTGCGCACAACGTTGCGCTTCGATCGAGCCGGCAATATCCACCTGCATCATCATCCAGCCACCGAAGATTGCCCCTTGGGCATTCGCATCTGCCGGCATTGGCATGATGCGCATGATCGGCTGAGCATCCGGCAGGCAAGTATGAATATCTTGCTGATCCGTCATTGTGTTCTCCTGTCACCGCATAGGTATTGATAAGCGATGCACGTCCCTGCGGTTAGACCGGCTGGCGTTCGAATAATTGCGTATCGTGCTGCGTCAGTTGCATATCGAAGTCATCCACCATGATCACCTGACGCTTGAGCCAGCGAGCCCGCTTGACTGCATCAAACTCAGCCTGGGAGATCACGCCATTGTCGAGCGCCTCTTGTAGTCGCAATGTAGTTGCGACTTCCTTCAACGTGCCTTCACGTTGCGCTTTGCGCAGTCTGTTCTCGATGGCATCTGTCTCAATCGTGGCTTGTAATGCTGGGGCCAGTACTCCAATCGGATCACGCTCATCTTTAGAGATGTAGATACCTTGAGTCAGACGATTACGTGTGCCTCCTGGCTGCATCATCAAACCCGCCACCTTCGTTCCCAATTTGTCACAAGGTGGTTTGAATTGCATACCCAGCGGGAAAATGACCTGGCGCAGCACCCAGGCCAGCGGACGATTAGGTAGGTTGGCTAGAAAGCCATCAATCGCCTGCTGTACATCATAGAGCGCGGACTCCACCGCCCATTGCAACAGTGGCATATCCTCAAGTGTATTGCCTTCATCGGCATAACGCTTCAAAGCTGCGGTTGCTAGATACAACCCGGACAACATATCCCCCAATCGAGCCGACAACTTTTCGCGGAACTTCAATGTACCGCCCAGCGAGAACATGGCCATATCAGACAGCAAAGCAAATGCACTTGAGAAACGGGTGACATCACGATAGTAACGCGCATGCGGACCAGTAACGGGGCTGCCAACAATTCTGGCGCCTGTCATGCCCAACACCAGCGAGCGAATCAGGTTGCTACCGACAAATCCCAGATGTCCGACGAATGCGTCGTCAAAATCAACCGCATCATTTGCCATCGCAGCACGCATTTCCCGCAATACATAAGGATGGCAACGGATTGCACCCTGACCATAGATGATCATGCTGCGAGTCAAGATGTTCGCGCCCTCGACAGTGATGGCGATTGGAATGGCCTGATAGCCACGTGCCAAATAGTTGCGGGGGCCAACCACGACCGCCTTGCCCCCATGCACATCCATCGCGTCATTCAGTGTTTTGCGCATGCGCTCGGTGTTGTGGTATTTGAGTACAGCAGATAGTACGGACGGCTTCTCGCCAGTATCCAACCCCACCAATGCCAGACGCTGTGCCGCATCCATTTGATAGGTGTAACCGCCGATACGGGCCATGGCTTCATCCACGCCCTCAAACTTACCAATTGCCAAGCCAAATTGATCGCGAATACGGGCATAAGCGCCGGTCACATAAGATGCCAGCTGACCAGATGCCACAGACATGGCCGGCAACGAGATGCAACGGCCAACCGACAGGCACTCAACCAGCATCCGCCAGCCTTGACCTGCGTATTCACGACCACCAATGATCCACTCAAGTGGTATGAATACATCTTTACCCCAGGTTGGGCCATTCATGAACACCGCACCACCTGGCCAATGACGACGGCCAATGCTCACACCTTCATGCTCAGTTGGAACCAAGGCACACGTGATACCCACATCGTCTTTGTCTCCCAGCAGATGATCTGGGTCGTACAGCTTGAACGCCAAACCAAGAATGGTGGCAATAGGTGCCAACGTAATCCAACGTTTTTCCCAGCTGACACGAATGCCCAATACATTCTCATGGTACTGGCCGGTGCGGGGATCGGTGTAATCACCTTTGCAGACGATGCCATAATCTGGAATACCACCTGCATCTGATCCGGCATAGGGGCTTGTCAAAGCAAAGCACGGGATCTCGATCCCTTTTGCCAAGCGCGGCAAATAGTAGTTCTTTTGCGCTTCGGTACCATAGTGTTGCAACAACTCGCCAGGGCCCAGGGAGTTTGGCACCATGACTGAGACAGCTGCCGAGCCACCGCGGCTGGCGATCTTTGTCACCACTCTGGCATGACCATAATTGGAGAACTCCAATCCGCCATACTGCTTTTTGACGATCATGCCAAGAAAGCCATTGTCTTTGATGAACTGCCACATTTCCGGCGGCAGATCCTTCAATTCATGAGTAATCTTCCAGTCATCAATCATCCCGCAGAGTTGTTCGGTCGGGCCATCGATAAAGGCCTGCTCTTCTGCCGATAACTTTGGAGCGGGAAAAGTGTGCAGCTTCTGAAAATCCGGCTTGCCAGAGAACAGATCGCGATCCCACCATACCGTACCGGCATTGATCGCCTCTTGCTCAGTCTGCGACATAGCTGGCGTAATTTTCTTGAACAGGGCGAAGATCGGCCCGGTCAGCACGGCACGACGTAAAGACTTGACATTCAAAAGTACCGCCAGCGAAGAAGCCAAGGCAATCCACAACCAGCCGCAAGTCAACGCAAACGAAACGTAAGCTGCACCTGCCAACAAAGCAGCAGACCAGACAATCAACGGCGCACGCAGGTAACCCAATACCAGCACAACGATGACAGGAATCAATATATATAAGAGCAACATGGCACATCTTCCTACTTAAAATACTGGGCTATTGCGGGTTTTGTTGATTTTGCATACCTTCAACGTGCCGAATACCTGGGGCGGTCAGCCCAGCCACAACATAGGGCACCAGGTAATTCACCACCTGTTGTGGATCTCGGGAACCAGGCACGTGACTCTTCATGAACAACTTCACCACGTCGTTGCCAGCAAAGGCATAAAAGACGGTGCCCAACGCGAAATGCAGGCGCCACAACACTTCTTCGGTATTCAAATGCGGCAAGGCTCGCTTCAAGGCTGCACTGTAAGCCTCCAGCACTGCGTGATAGTGACGGGGCAACATCTCGCGCAATGCCTGGTGCGGTTCGGAAAACACGCGTGACATCAATCGAATGAACATCAGGCCACCGCGCGCGGGATCTTTTGCCATTCGAAGTGCTGGCTGCAAGAAAGCTGACACGATCCCCTGCACATCCAGCCCACCATCACCAGCATGCGTTTGAGCGTATTCCAGCTCCTGAAGACATTCCTGGTTATAAGGCGCCAACCGACGCGATATCACGCCTTGAAACAGAACTTCTTTCGAGCCAAAGTGATAATTGACCGCAGCAAGGTTCACTTCTGCCCGCTGTGTGATCATTCTGAGCGAGGTCGCCTCAAAACCATGCTCGACGAACAACACTTCGGCAGCATCCAAAATACGCGTAGCTGTGTCTCTATTGGTATCGGTGAGTGACATCTCAGGTGGCGTGATAAATATTGATCAAACGATTGTTTGAAACATACGTTTGCGCCAACACTTTGTCAACCGGAATCTGCACCAACATTGCTTAGTCGCCATACCCTTCAATGCTCAATTCAGCCAGAATGCAACTTCTTTTCACAATGGCCGGTAATGTTCAGCAAGCCCGGCCGACAACTGCTATGCTGGTATCGACATAACGTGATATTCAATCCCATCATGGCCGACACCACCAATGCGGAGTACATCACGCCGGACCAGTTATGTGCTGGGTTATACATTCACCTTGATTTGGGGTGGATGGATCACCCATTTCCACTGGGTAGTTTCAAGATCAAGAATGACGAACAAATTGAAACGATTCGTTCACTTGGACTGAATCGCATCCGCTTTGATCCCCGCAAAAGCGACACGAAGCCACTACCCCGTCAAGCACAGCCAACCACACCGCCACCCCCACCCGTACCCGCACAGGACAGCCCTGCTATCCAGGCAAAAAAAGCACGCTTGGAGAAACTGAATCAGCAACGAACTGCTATCGCAGAATGCGAGAAAAAATTTCACGGTGCTGCCACCGCCATCAAGAACATCACCCGCAACCTGTTCGCCCGTCCTGAAGAAGCGCTGCGAGAAGCCACCAAGCTGGTCGAAGGCATGGTGGATTCACTGCTATTGGATAAAGAAATTGCAATTCACTTGATGAGTGACAAAGTGGCCGGTGAAGAGGTGTACTTCCATTCACTGAACGTAGCAGTACTTGCCATGATGCTTGCAAAGGAGATTGGACTCCCAGCCGAGGACATTCGTGAATTGGGAATGGGGGCGATGTTCCACGACATCGGCAAAGTGGAAATCCCGGACAGAATATTGCTGAAAACCGAGCAATTGACCCATGCCGAACAGGAGTTACTACAACAGCACCCGATTTTTGGCCTGAAGATCGGAGCCAAGGTAGGTTTAAGCAAACGCGCAGCCGAGGTCGTACTACAACACCATGAATTTATTGACGGCACAGGCTACCCGTCACATCTTGCTGGCGATCAAATTGCACCTTTGGCAAAACTGCTATCCATTGTCAACATGTATGACAATCTCTGCAATTGCCCCAATCCGGCCAACTCATTGACACCGCATGAGGCCCTTTCTCAGCTGTTTGCGCTGCATCGCAACCACTTCGACGTCACCATGCTGAAGACATTCATCCGCTGCTTAGGCGTCTATCCACCGGGCTCCATCGTCAAACTGTCGAACGATGTGATAGGCATGATCCTGTCTGTCAATTCATCCAATCCACTTAAGCCCTGCGTAGTCGTATTCGACCCGAATGTCCCCAAAACAGAGGCCATTATTGTTGATCTGGCCCAGGAAGATGACCTGTCGATTGTCGCCAGCATTCGACCGGGCCAGCTTCCACGACAAATCCATGACTACCTGAGCCCACGCAAGCGGGTCAATTATTACTTTGATGGTGCTTCCAGCGCCTCCAAAAAGACGTGAGCAAGTTGTGGAAGCGACGCAAGCCTCACTGCAGGCCGCATTACTCGACTGCACAACCGATCTGTTAATTGCTGTTGATATCGCTTCGCAACAGGTTCTACATGCGAATCAAACAGCACTTCACAGGCTTGGTTACACAGCACAGCAGGTCTGCTTGCTATCCATTACAGATATTGAAGCGTCGCTCCAGGATGTTTTCTACTGGGATGCTGTCAGCGCTGGCTGCATTCAACCCGTATACCATGCCGAAGGGCAATTTCGTTGCGCCGATGGTCGCCTGATTGATGTTGATAAGCGTATCGCACCGGCTCAGGGAATTCAAAACGTCTTACTAATCTCAGCCAGGGATACATCCGCCCGTCAGCATATCGATCAGGAACTCGAGAAATCGACATCGATGTTGCGCGCTACGCTGGAAGCCACTGCCGATGGCATTTTGGTTACCGACATCACGGGCCGAATCGTCAATATCAATCATCGATTTGCCGATATGTGGCAACTTGATGACGATCTATTGGCCCGCCAGGATGATGGTGAGATTCTGGAGGCAATGACAGCACAGGTTTGCGATCCGGACAGTTATCTTGCAAGGCTGGTCGATATCACAGAAGACCCACACGGAGAAAGCGGTGACCTGATTGAGTTCATCGATGGACGGGTCTTTGAACGACACTCCATGCCACAGGCAATTCGCGACCATGTTGTTGGGAGAGTATTCAGTTTTGCCGACATTACCCATAGGGTACGTGCAGAATCCGCACTTCGCGAAGCACGTGATGAAGCTGAGCAAGCCAACCGCAGCAAAGCCGAGTTTCTATCACAAATGAGTCATGAACTCCGCACCCCACTGAATGCGATTATCGGATTCTCCCAAATACTTGCTGATGAGGTGAATGCCGACCAACAGACTACCTTACAGTACATCACCAAAGCTGGCTGGCATCTGCTCGACCTGATCAACGAGATTCTCGATTTCGCCAAGCTGGAAGCTGGCAAACTTTCGATTTCGCCTGAGACTGTCAATCTGCACGAGTTGATTGATGATTGCCTGACCTTAATCCAGCCAATTGCAAATCAATATGGCGTCAGCACCCTGTCTTCGCTGCCAAGCCCCAGATCCCCTGCACTGGTACGTGCTGATCGCACCCGCCTCAAACAAATGGTATTGAATTTGCTGTCAAATGGCTGTAAATACAATCGCCCACATGGCAAGGTCTTGGTCGAAATCCAAGCATCGGAAAAACAGACACGCATCTCTGTACGCGATACAGGTATCGGCATCAGCGAAACCGATCAGACGCGGCTTTTCCAAGCCTTTACACGTGTTGGTAACCGACAAAGCAAAATCGAAGGTACAGGCATTGGCTTGGCATTCACACGCCGCCTGGCGCAATTAATGGAGGGCGATGTTGGCATGCACTCTCAGGAAGGCAGCGGCAGCACCTTTTGGATCGATCTGCCAACCGCCTCAACAGCAATACCCGCACCATCCATGGTAGTGCCAGAACGAGCTTCCAGCCATCTGCGACAGCAATATTGCGTTCTATGTATTGAGGATGACCCAGCCAATCTACTCCTGCTGAAAGGAATTTTGGGCAAATACCGACCAGAACTGCACCTAGTGACAGCACAAACAGGCAGCGAAGGCCACGCCCAAGCATTGGAACACCAACCTCATCTACTGATTTCAGACATGAACCTACCGGACATGACTGGCAAAGACGCATTGACCATCATCAGATCAACCGACCGATTTTCCAATCTACCTGCCATTGCTTTGTCGGCCAATGCCCTGCCTGAAGATATACATGCCGGATTGGCAGCGGGCTTTAACTTATACCTGACAAAACCAATCAATTTTACCGATTTGATTGCCGCGGTTGATGCCATGCTGACAATAGCCGGCAACTCGACCGAGTAGCCGTGTCAATACCCGACACGCAACCAATCAATTACCCCGAAAACACGAAAAAAGCTGGCAAAGCCAGCTTTTGGGCGCAATACGGCAAGTGGCTTAAGCGAGCGTGACACGCGCAAATTTCCGCTTACCGACTTGAAGTACAACTGTGGTACCACGAGACAGTACCAAAGACTTGTCCACCACCTTTTCTCCATCGGCCTTCACGCCACCTTGCTCAATCATTCTTATCGCCTCGCCTGATGAGGTGACCAACCCAGCCTGTTTAAGCACATGCAGAATACCCATGCCATCGCCCTCAATCGTCAAGGTCAGCTCCGGCATATCCTCCGGTAGCGCACCGCGCTGGAAACGAGCCTCAAACTCCGCCAGCGCGGCCTCTGCAGCAGCCTGACTATGGAAACGCGCAACCAATTCCTGCGCTAACATCACCTTGACATCCCGCGGATTTCGCCCCGTGGCAACTTCTTGCTTCAACGCGGCAATCTCCATCAGCGGACGAAAACTCAACAGATCATACCAACGCCACATCAACTCATCTGAAACGGACATGACCTTACCGAAGATTTCGCTGGCCGGCTCATTGATTCCCACATAGTTACCCAACGACTTGGACATCTTGTTGACGCCATCCAGCCCCTCCAACAATGGCATCATCAATACCACCTGTGGAGACTGGCCATTTTGCTTCTGCAGTTCACGCCCCATCAACAGATTAAATTTCTGATCCGTTCCACCCAGCTCCACATCAGATTTCAACGCCACGGAATCATAACCTTGCATTAAAGGGTACAAAAACTCATGGATTGCGATCGGCTGATTTCCTTTGAAACGCCTGTCAAAGTCATCTCGCTCAAGCATGCGCGCCACAGTATGACTGGCCGCCAACTTGAGCATTCCAGCGGCACCCAGCTGTTCCATCCATTCAGAATTGAACCGGACTTCCGTCATCTCCGGCTTCAATATCTTGAATACCTGCTCGGCATAAGTTTTTGCATTGTCTGCAATCTGCTCCCTTGTCAGGGGTGGCCGAGTAGTGTTCTTACCACTGGGATCACCGATCATGCCCGTAAAATCACCAATCAGGAAAATAACTTGATGCCCAAGCTCCTGAAACTGGCGCATCTTATTGAGCAACACGGTGTGGCCCAAATGTAGATCCGGCGCAGTCGGATCAAAACCCGCCTTGATGCGAAGCGGCCGACCACTTTTAAGCTTTTCCAGCAGTTCCGCTTCAATCAGCAGCTCTTCGCAGCCACGCTTGATTTCATTGAGCGCTTGTTGACTATCCTGGGACATGGGGGAACTCTTTCTTCATCGTGAACTCTCAGGCACTCGTTGTGTTGTTGGTAGTTGCAACAACCATTAATCACGCATACGAAAGGTGTTTTCTGGCAATCACCACGACCTAAGTCATTGCCTGAATAACTATTTTACTTTGCATGCCAGCGCGTTTTGGGGTACCCTCACGCCTGTTTCAAGGGATTGAATGCAACGAATGTCGTTTCAAAAACCGCTAAATTTAACACAAAATTCCACGCAGAAGCCAAAGCACCACAAGTTGCGTTGGCTGATCGGACTCTCCAGCTTACCGCTGTTTGCCACCATCGGCGCATTTGCAATCGCCCCAATGAGTGAAATGGAGCCGATTGAAACCGCCATGGTCAGCGAGTCACTCAGACTCGCCCTGCCGGAAGACAACGCGCGATTGAATCAAGACAGCAGTTACTGGCGTGAAGAACGCGTTCGGTCTGGCGATACACTCCCCAGCATGCTGAACCGCATGCAGGTAAACGATAAAGAAGCCGAGGCTTTCTTACGCGGCGATGATAGCGCCAAACCCTTCTTCAAGCTGCGCGCTGGCCGCAATCTAAGCTCGCACAGCACAAGCGAAGGCAGACTACTTGAATTGCGCTATGTCGATACAGACGGCAACATTCTGTCGCTGACCCGCGACGGCGAGAGCTTCCGAGTCAATAATCACACGCCATCATATTCTACGATGACCGTGATGAAATCCGGCGTCATCTCCAGTTCACTATTTGCGGCTACTGACAAGGCGAACCTGCCGGATGCAGTTGCGGCCCAGCTGGTGGATATCTTTGGCGCCAACATCGATTTCCATAAAGACCTGCAGAAAGGCGACCGCTTCACAGTGGTGTATGACATGTTCACGCTGAATGGCGAACAGGTCAAACCTGGGAAGATTCTGGCAGCCGAATTCACCAATGCAGGCAAAACCTACCGAATGGTCTACTTCATTGATCGTGAAGGCAAGGAAGGCTACTACTCTGCTGACGGGAAAAATCTAAAAAAGGCGTTTTTACGCTCCCCGCTTGAGTTCTCCCGCATCAGCTCTGGTTTTACCGTTGCACGCTTCCACCCAGTCTTGCAAAAATGGCGTGCACATAAAGGCGTGGACTACGCAGCGCCAAGTGGCACCAAAGTAAAGGCCACCGCAGATGCAGTTGTTGAAGTCGCAGGCAAAATGGGTGGCTATGGCAACGTAATCATTCTTAAGCACAATGGCAAATTTAGTACTGTTTATGGACATCTGAGCGGCTTTGCACCCAATGTGCGCAAAGGAGCCAAAGTTAGTCAGGGTGAAGTCATTGGCTTTGTTGGACAGACCGGCTGGGCAACAGGACCACATCTTCACTACGAATTCCGCGTAGATGGCGAACCCAAAGATCCGCTAACTAACGTAGTTCCCATTGGCAATCAGCTTGCTACAGCCGACATGAATACATTCCGAAAAATAGCTGCAGAACGAAGCCATATGCTAGATCTATTACACGGTACCAACCTGGCCAGACTGGAGTAAGTCAATCCCAGCATTGAGTCAAATGCAATTGCCAGAAACATGGTGCTCACATCAAGCCCTCGGCCAACCGAGGGCTTGATGTTTTCCAAGTCGGGCAATTTGACTATCACATGCAGTCATAACCAATTCTCAGCGATTTATCGCATTCACTCCCTTCCCAAATAGAAATGGCTTTGATTCACGGATGGCAGATAGCTATAATGACTCCTTATGCAACCATGTTGCAATAACACCATTAAACCCATGAATTATCTTTTCCGTTTTACCACCGTGTTTGGAATCGCAATACTACTTTTCACCGCGTCCGCTACAGCGGTAACTTTCGTTTTTGTCAGCATTCCGCCACAGAAACAGTTAGTAGAGCGCGTTGGCGGTGTACGTGTCCAGGTCGATACCCTAGTCGCAGGTAATCGTGATCCACATACATTCGAACCGACACCCAGCCAACTCTCCAAACTGAGTCAAGCTCAGTTGTATCTGTATGTTGGAATGCCCTTCGAGCGAAGTTTACTAACTCGTATACAAAGCACGAACGCACGACTAAAGATGATTGATCACAAGGCTGGCATTATCTTACGCAAACAAGATGCCATGCTGGAACTTGAACATCATACAACACACGCCCACCACCCAGGCAGTCTTGATCCTCATGTTTGGACAACACCGAGCCAGATGAAACACATGGCTGCCACCGCACGAGATGCCCTGACCACAATCGACCCAGCAGGCAAGGCAGATTTTGATCATAATTTCAAAGCGCTTGCTCAAGAACTTGACATACTCGATGCCAACATCCGCCAAACATTACAGCAAGCAAAAGTCTCACGTTTCATGGTATTTCATCCATCTTGGGGCTACTTCGCCGACCAATACGGACTAACCCAAATCGCCATTGAATATGAAGGCAAAGAGCCCGGGGCAAAAACCGTAACTCGCATCATCAATCTGGCCAAACAACAGCAGATCAAAACCATCTTCGTCCAACCTCAATTCAGCCGCCGTGCGGCTGAAAACGTGGCACAATCCGTTGGCGCCCGAATTCTGGTCATGGACGACTTGGCACCAGACATGATTGGCAATCTGAAACTTATTGCCACCTCGCTGGCAAACAACCCATGACACCATCCGTTCTCATTGACAACCTGAGCTTCAACTATGGCGCGACCACGGTTCTGGATCGTATTAGTCTTGAAGTAAAACATCGTGATTTTCTTGGCATCGTTGGCCCAAATGGCGGGGGTAAAAGTACCCTATTGAAATTGATGTTGGGTTTATTAACGACAAACACCGGTGTTATTACACTATTTGGCAAGTCGCCCGCTGAGGCTGCCCGCGATATCGGCTACGTGCCTCAGTATGCAAGTTTTGCTCGAGACTTCCCAATCACCGTGGAGCACGTTGTCTTACAAGGTCGCCTAAAACCTGGGCGCTGGTTTCAACGATTCAACCATGAAGACCGACAACTTGCCGAACGCGCGATGCAAGAGACCGATGTATGGACTTTACGCAAGCGTACAGTCGACCAACTTTCTGGTGGTCAGTTACAGCGAGTACTGATTGCCCGCGCACTCACAACAGGCCCTCAATTACTGCTACTAGACGAGCCCACAGCCAGCATTGATATGCGCGCCGAAAAGAATATTTTTGACCTGTTGAAGCAACTGAATGAACGCCTTACGGTAATCATTGTGTCGCACGACATTGGCTTTATTTCGGATTATGTCAATCGAATTGCCTGTCTCAACCGAGAACTGATTTGTCATGATGCCCATGCCATTGATCCTGCCACGCTGGAGCGCATTTATGGCAAGCATGTTCACGCCATTGCTCACCATCATTAAAGACTATGTCCGGATTCCTTGACGCACTTCAACATCAAACCTTCATTCAGTACGCCTTGCTAGGTGGCTTATTAGCCAGCATCTGCTGCGGTCTAATCGGCAGCTATGTAGTAGTAAAGCGCATCAGCTATCTGGCAGGGGGCATTTCCCACACAATTCTGGGCGGCATGGGGATCGCCTATTTCTTTGGCAGCCACCCCATCAAGGGCGCTCTAATTGCTGCGTTGGCCGCAGCACTGCTGATTGGCTGGATCAGCTTGAAACTGAAACAGCATGAAGACACCCTGATTGGCGCCCTCTGGTCAATCGGCATGGCCGTCGGGGTGATCTTTGTCGCCAAGACACCTGGCTACAGTGTCGACCTGATGAGTTACCTGTTTGGCAATATCTTGATGGTTTCTGCACAAGATTTGTGGCTGATGGCGGGATTGGACACTCTGGTAGTCATACTGGTTTACCTGTTTCGCGAACAATTCCTGGCCGTCTGCTTTGATGAGGAATTTGCCCGCCTGCGTGGCATCCACGTCACATTTTTCTACCTGCTACTACTCTGCATGGTAGCCGTCACTGTCGTAGTCCTGATTCAAGTGGTTGGACTGATCTTGGTCATTGCGCTGCTCACACTGCCTGCAGCCATTGCCAGCCAGTGGGCACGTACGCTGTCCCACATCATGCTGATGGCCACTTGCCTAGGTGGATTATTCACACTTGGCGGCCTGGTCATTTCATATGAACCAGATCTGCCATCAGGTGCCACCATCATATTGCTGGCTGGCTGCAGCTATATAATCAGCTTGGTGCTATCCCAACTCAAAGCCAGCAGGAAAGGCTAAGTAGCATGTCTGTACGTATTTTTCACAATCCACACTGCTCAAAATCCCGACAAGCATTGGCCATCCTACAGGAGCATGGCATTGAAGTAGATATAGTGGAATATCTGACACAGCCTCCTTCCACATCCGAGCTCACTCTCTTATTGGCGCAGCTTGGCTTGAATGCGCGTGAACTCATGCGACACGATGAAGCAATCTACCAAATACTTCAACTGGATAACCCAACTCTGGACGAAGAGACATTGATTGCAGCCATGACGGCCAACCCGATTCTGATTCAACGACCCATTGCTGTCAGCAATGGCAAAGCAATCATTGCAAGGCCACCAGAACGCCTACACACACTATTGGGTGGCCATTGAAAACAAAAAGGGGCGATGAATGGCCCCTTTTTCATTCATCACACACGATACCCGATCAAATACTACGCTCAAGCACCTCAGCACTCATCAAACACAATGCCACCAATTCAGCCAACCGCAGCACGTCAAAAAAACCTGGTCGCACATCCTCAGCATCAATAATACCAAGGATAGCACCATCTCGTCCCAGAATAGGCAAACATGCTTCCGCCTGCACTGCCGGATCGCATGTGTAATAGGCCCCACCAGATGCAACATGCCTACCAACATCGCCAATGATCCGCGCCCGACCTGACAGACCTACCAAACTATTAGTGGAATGTGCAGCAAATACATCGGTTAATGGGAACACCGCTCGACTTGGATTACCACGGTATACCATCTTGACGAGACTTACTTCACCTGCAACTTGCCGTTTTTGATAAATCCCAACCCAATCCACGCGCTGAACACGCTGAACCTGTTCCACCCAGGCATCCAAATGGGCGAGTAAATACCGATTCTCCGTCGTATCTCCACCCAACACTGACCTCAGATCAAATGGTGTAGGCGCCAGTTCGTCAAACAGCGAACAACTTCCGTCCTCACTCAACATTGGCACGGGATAAGTCATTTTCACCCCATCCAGTGTTAATGGCGGACAATCCATCAATCTGGAGTAAGCTTGTTCACAATGTTCAACAAATACTGCATCGTGCAGGTATGTGGCCAAACCTGCTCGTTCAAGATACACGTGTAGTTCAGTCATAAGGCAAAAAAATCACTGATTGAGAAACCACAATCACGCTATTCGTGGCTGCCACTATTGATATCCACACTCAACACCCGCACCAGCAAACATGGTTACAAGCTAAGACCGGCCCACTTCAGCAACTTTTGAACATCCTGCGGCTCCAGTTCGGTCCAAGTTCCCCGCTTGAGGCGACCGGGCAAGGAGATCGGGCCAAACCGGACGCGGATCAAACGACTCACCGTGGTACCAAAGTATTCAAACATGCGTCGCACTTCTCGGTTACGACCTTCCCGCAGCACAACCCGGTACCAACGATTGCGCCCTTCACCGCCTTGATCGGAAATATGCTGAAAATGTGCCGGCCCATCATCCAACTCGATACCTTTGGTGGCCTCTTTCATTTGCTCCGGGGTCAACTCACCAAGAATGCGAACGGCATATTCACGGTCCACCTCAAAGCGAGGATGCATCATTTTGTTGGCCAACTCACCGGACGTGGTGAAAATCAACAACCCACTGGTATTGAAATCCAGACGTCCGACCGCTACCCACTTACTGCTTTGCACCGTTGGCAGACGATCAAATACTGTTGTGCGGCCATCCGGATCATCTCGGCTGACCAGCTCACCTTCCTGCTTATGGTACAAAATGACACGCGGCAAACGATCCGGCCACTTCAGAAAGACATTTTTGCCATCCACTCGGACTTTGTCGCCAAACGCAACTTTCTGGCCCAATGTTGCCACCGCACCATTGACTTCCACCTTGCCCGCCGAAATAAGTTCTTCCATTTCGCGACGGGAGCCTAAGCCAGTTAATGCCAAAATCTTCTGTAAACGCATATCCTCCAGCTTGCGCGGATCGACACGATGCTCACGCAGGTCATTGGCCCGCTTCTGTTCTTTCAAAGAGCCTGCGCGTTCGCGCATTTTACGTGCACGTGGCACATTTGGGCGATTAGGTGTATTGCGGCGCGGCACACCTGATTCTGCGCTACCCGCCTCGTCAATCACCTCGTCGTGAGACGCACGTTGCCGCCCCTCCGCCAATTGCCGACGATGCTCATCAGACGATTCAATATCCATTGCTACGCGGCGGCGGCCACGTCCACTACGTGCATCATCCATATTCCAGTCACTACGACTATGCCGGCCACCGGTAGGCTGCTGGAATGATCCACCTGTTAACGACTTACCCGGTACACCCTGCTGGCGACCACGCGGTCCGTTTCCAGGAGTTCGTCGCTGCTGATCACCTTCCGGGCTTACATTGGTGTCGGGCTGGCGATTACGGGGCACCGCATTGTCGCGACTTCGCCCGGCGGCAACACGGTCATTTGGTGTGCCGGATCGGAAAAACTGCTGGGTATTGCGCGGTGCGCGATTATTCGATCTGCTCAATTCGGGATTCCTCAGGGATAACGAGCTGGCCCAGCTCTGCCAGTGGTGGCAGATCTTTCAATGAATTAAGGCCCAAGTCGTCAAGAAACTTCTTGGTGGTAGCATAGAGGCCAGGTCGGCCCGGCACTTCTTTATAGCCGATTACATCAATCCAGCCACGGGTTTCCAGTGCCTTCATAACGTTGGTGGACACGGAAACGCCACGGATTTGTTCAATATCCCCACGCGTTACAGGTTGACGATAAGCAATAATAGCCAAGGTCTCCATTACTGCTCGAGAATAACGCGGAGGCTTTTCCGGGTTGAGTCGATCTACATGGCCCATGAATTCGGGGCGCACACGGAAACGCCATCCAGATGCCAACTCAACCAGCTCGATACCGCGATCCTGCCAATCATGTCGCAAGTCTGCCACTGCCTTACGAATGGCGTCTGCAGGCAACTCAACATCAAACAGTCGTTTGATGTCAAAGATTGACAAGGGCTCGCTTGTCGCAAACAAAGCGGCTTCAATCACCAGTTTGAGATGGGAATGGGTGGTCAATGCTGCAATCCAGGGCAAGATGCGCACGACCAGACAACTCAAGATGGTGTGGCATGAAAACCGTATATTCTAACGTCACACGCTGCCAGGAGATAGCGGCATGCTTCGATTTCATCGCGATCATACAATCTTGCCGCCTCTCAGTATACTTAACCTATCATGTACTCAGATCTACTCGGCAGCCATGACCACCCGATCCGCTGCTACACTCAGCCTGACATAGATTGGTGTGTAAGGCTTTTCCTGACTGACGAAGACCAGACTCTCCTTCACCAGCTCCAACACTGCGATGAAATTGACAACCAGTACGGGTCTGGTTGCCTCCAAATCAAACAACTGACAAAACTCGATGAACCGGCCATCAGCCAATAGCCGCAATATACGGGACATATGCTCCCGCACCGATAACTCTTCCCGCGTTACCTTGTGAGTACGATTAACCTGCGAGCGCGCAATGATAGCCATCCAAGCATCACGCAAATCATCAATACCCATGTCAGGAAGTCGCTGAATTGCAACGCGATCAATCATTGCACTTGCCCAAGCAAAATCACGCTCCGCCTGCGGCAATTGCTCAAGATTGAACGCTGCTAGCTTCATTTGCTCATACTCAAGCAAACGTCGCACCAATTCAGCACGCGGATCAATTCCCTCATCGTCGCCCACCACTGCCGGACGTGGCAACAGCATGCGCGACTTGATCTCAATTAATACAGCAGCCATCAACAGGTATTCAGCCGCCAGCTCCAGCCGATTCTGCTGCATCAATTCAATATAATCCAAGTATTGGGCGGTAATCCGTGCCATCGGAATATCGACGACATTGATGTTCTGCTTCCGGATCAGGTAAAGCAATAGATCCAATGGACCTTCAAAGGCCTCAAGAAAGACCCGCAATGCATCTGGTGGAATATACAGATCACGTGGCATTTCCAGCACGGGTTCGCCAAACAGGCTGGCAATCGGCGCTGCTTCGTTGACAACAGTATCCATTACACCAGAGCCGACTGTCGCGCAGGTCGACTGCCCAACCATGCTCCACCCAGAATCAATCCAAGCGATACCAGCGACATTGGGGTCAGCTCCGAACCACCCAACAATACCAATGAAGCCGTAGAAAGCAACGGTGTCAAGTAGGCCAATGTACCAATCATACGCGGGTCACCACGCTTCAACGCTGCATCCCACAGGAAGAATGCCGCACCCAAGGGGCCAATACCAAGCATGGCAATTTGAATCCATTCTGCAAGCACAGGCTGATAACTGGGCTCCAACAAGAGATGACAAAGCAATGCCAACATGCCAGATATGGCGCAAAACCCGCCAACAGCACTGGTTGGAAAAGCAGGCAGCCGCTTTGTCAACAAGGAGTAGACTGCCCAAATAACCGCGGCCGCGATAGCCAGTAAATAGCCCCAGGCATGATCCGCACGAATCTGCAAACCATCTCCGCCAACAATTAATAATGCCGCACCAGCAAAACCCAGTATGCCACCCAAAATATGGTTTACACCTATTTGGTAGCCAGGCAATAGCATTGGTGACAATAGTACCAATAACAAAGGCCATAGGTAATTCAGCAAATTAGCAGACAGGGCTGGAGACCAGCGTAAAGCCAGGAAAAGGCAAAAATGATAACCAAACAATCCCACGCACCCGATGAGCAATGTGCGGAGTGGCACACGCCATTCACGAATACGATGCACACTCCCCAAACTGCCAATCATCAAACTCAATCCAACCAACAAAAAAGGGGGGACGTTGGTAAGTTTCACACTCAAGGTCGCCAGACTTGCCCACAAAACTATGGCCGCCAATGCCAAGCCATTAGGCGATTTAGGGCTCATTGCGATCCAGTCGGCGTGAAGAACGGTTGTCCGATATGTCGGGAATTGACGGTGAACGTGCAATCAGCATCAACACACCTAACAACACCATCAACACTGGCAACTGCACTCGTAGGCTTAAATCAAAATGCTGTCTCAGGAATGTCGTCAACCCGGCACCAATCAATAACGGGCCGGTGATAACAGAGCTTTTGTTGATGCCATCAATCACCAGAATGGCCACGCCACCCGCAACGAACGCCGTAATCCAGAGCCAGCTGACCTCAGGAAAAAAATGAAACTCTTCCAACAGCCATGCCAAGCCAATGACAATCAACGCCACCGGTATTAATGCAGTTCTCACAACATCCAATCCCCAAACTGAAATTGAACAGGATGGCCATGCACTACTAACGACCATGGCCAACCAAGCGATTCATCAACTATAACCTAGGCCCATTGCCTCGCGCACATCACGCATGGCTTCCTGGGCCAGTTTACGGGCTTTTTCACAGCCATCGGCAATGATGTTCTTCACCAGCGTTGGGTCATCCAGATACAGTTGTGCGCGTTCCCGCATTGGTTCCTGCTCCTTCAATACAGCATCAATCACGGGCTGCTTACATTCTATACAGCCAATTCCCGCGCTCTTACAGCCTTGTTGTACCCATGCCCGGGTTTCATCAGCGGAATAGACTTCATGCAACTGCCACACAGGGCATTTGGCTGGATCACCCGGATCCGTGCGACGGACTCGCTGTGGGTCGGTCGGCATGGTACGAATTTTCTTGCTGACGGTGGTGGCATCTTCCCGCAAGGTGATGGTATTGCCATAGGATTTGGACATTTTCTGTCCATCCAACCCTGGCATACGGGAAGCCTCTGTCAGCAACGCATCCGGCTCGGATAGAATCATTTTCCCACCCCCTTCCAAATACCCGAACAGTCGTTCACGATCGCCATGGCTCAAGTTCTGCTGCTCACCCAGCAACGCTCGCCCTGCATCCAGCGCTTCGGTGTCGCCCTGTTCCTGATACCGGCTACGCAGCTCTTCGTACAGCTTGGCTTTCTTGCTGCCCATCTTTTTGATTGCAGCTTCGGCCTTTTCTTGATACCCGGGCTCACGCCCATACAAATGATTGAAGCGACGTGCAATTTCCCGAGTCAGCTCAATATGTGGCACCTGATCCTCACCCACAGGCACTTGATTGGCACGATAAATCAGGATATCGGCCGATTGCAGCAGTGGATAGCCCAGAAAACCATAGGTCGACAGATCTTTCTGGCTCAGTTTCTCTTGCTGATCCTTATAGGTTGGCACCCGCTCCAACCAGCCCAACGGCGTCATCATCGACAACAGCAGATGCAACTCGGCATGCTCTGGAACGCGTGATTGAATAAACAGTGTCGCCTGTGACGGATCCACACCTGCGGCCAACCAATCAATCACCATATCCCAGACACTTCTCTCGATGATCTGCGGATCATCATAATTGGTGGTCAGCGCATGCCAGTCTGCCACAAAAAACAAGCACTCATGCTCGCTTTGCAGCTTTACCCAGTTCTTCAATACCCCGTGGTAGTGCCCCAGATGCAGACTGCCGGTCGGGCGCATACCCGATAGGACTCGGTCTTGAAACATGTGTTGTATTCCGTCGTTCAGGTTTTAAATGATTAATGATAAAAAGCCGAGCGTAATCGCAAACAAGGGCTGCATGATGTATGTCAGGAGCCCCGTTACCATCAGCCCGATCAGAATGAACATGCCATAAGGCTCCAGCGCGGCCAAGGGCGTCGACAGGCTGCGTGGCAATAACCCTACTGCGATTCTGCCCCCGTCCAATGGCGGGATGGGCAACAGATTCAGCACCAGCAGCGATACGTTGATACTGACCCCCGCCTCTGCCATATAGGCCAGCGGTGCAGCAAAATAGTTACCTGGATTGGACACAGCCAGTTTGAACAACAATATCCAGCCGATTGCCATGATCAAATTAGCCGCAGGCCCAGCGGCGGCCACCCAAACCATATCGCGTAACGGATGGCGCAAATTCCTGAAATCAACTGGTACGGGTTTCGCCCAGCCAAACAGAAAATTCCCTAATGCAAGGCAGATCAAAGGCAACAGCACCGTTCCGACAGGATCGACATGACGGATCGGATTCAGACTCAACCGCCCCAATTGATGAGCGGTCCGATCGCCCAGACGCATCGCCGCATAAGCGTGTGCAGCCTCATGCAGGGTAATTGCAAACAATACAGGAATGGCATAAACACAAATTTTTTGAATCAGATTTAATTCGTTCACACGTCCTCCAAGCCGAACGGCTTGAGATTGCCATTCCCTTTTCTCACCAACACCGGCGAATTTTCCGTCAGATCCACGACAGTCGTCGGTTCCATACCGCAGTACCCACCATCCAACACCAGATCCACCTGATGTTCCAATAGGTCACGAATTTCATAAGGATCGGTTTGCGGGTACTCATCCCCTGGCAGCATCAGCGTTGAAGACAGTAATGGCTCACCCAGCTCTGCCAGCAAAGCTTGTACCACTGAGTGTTGCGGGACACGTAATCCGATGGTATTCCGCTTGGGATGCTGCAAACGACGAGGAACTTCTTTGGTTGCCATCAACAGAAAGGTATAACAGCCCGGGGTAGCCGATTTCAACAAGCGAAATTGCGCATTATCCACTCGGGCATAGGTAGCCAACTCGGACAAGTCTCGACAGACCAGCGTGAAGTGATGTTTATCATCTACATCACGAATGTGCCGGATACGATCAACCGCTTCCTTATTACCGATCTGACAGCCAATCGCATAACAGGAATCTGTCGGATAAACGATCACCCCGCCATCCCGAATGATTTTGACGGCCTGCCCAATCAGACGTGCTTGTGGATTGTCAGGATGAATGGAGAAAAATTGTGCCATGAGAAAAAGTGAAGGTAATCTGGCACCGAATCAACATTCGGGCCAGTTGTGCCAAATCGGCGTGACATTGGCGGGCAAATCCGGCAGGCTCCCCAGATCGCACCAGCCATCAAGAGGGCTGTGAAAATCCGAGCCACATGAAGCAGTCAATCCATGCTCAACTGACATACGGGCAAATTGCGAGACATGCTCGGCAGTGTGGTTGGAAGTAACAACTTCCAGCGCCTCTCCTCCAGCGGCCTTGAAATGAGCAATCAGGTCCAGCATCCGGGCTTTTCCAATCTCGTAACGCCCAGGGTGAGCAAGGACAGCTTGCCCGCCAGCAGCCCGAATCCAAGCAATTGCATCTGACATCTCTGCCCATTGATGAGGCACATAACCCGGCTTACCCTTGACCAGATATTTTTTGAAGGCTGTTTTCACATCCTTGACATGACCATTCTCCACAAGGAAGCGTGCAAAATGAGTACGCCCAACCATTTCCTTGTTGTCCGCCCGTGCCAACGCTCCGGCAAACGCACCCTGAATGCCCACGCGAGCAAGATCCTCACCCATTGCCTCAGCACGTCGTACTCGCCCGCTCCTGACATAAGCCAAACCGGCCAGTAAGACTGCATTTTCAGGATCGATATTCAAACCGACAATGTGCACCGTAATTCGATCCCAGCTGACAGAGATTTCCACACCCGGTACAAATCGCATACCCGCAGATTCAGCCGCCACCCGTGCCTCAGCTAAGCCACGTACATCATCATGATCCGTCAATGCCCATACCTCACAGCCCCGGGCAGCCGCACGCGTAGCGACCTCTGCGGGCGGCAAAGCGCCGTCAGAACAATTGGAATGGCAATGCAGATCAATCTTGGGCATGATAAGTGACAATATGAAATCCTCTACATGGTAACAAAATAAGCCACATGGACCAATCAATGGGGATGGTTTACCTGAACTTTGATCTTTCCGTTTGGCCTGGGCTCAAGTAATGACACACACTTTACCAAGCACACCCGAAGGAACCATGACCACATCATTGCATCAATCCTCACTCGACAAACTATCCGAGCAACCAGGGAACTGTTCGCCTCAGATCAAGTCTATTTACACCTTTATCCTGTTGATCGTGGACAAGCTGTTAGACCCATTGCATAATCGCCCGCTATGAAATTTCTGTTCGACTTATTTCCAATCATCCTGTTTTTTGCAACGTACTTTGTCACCAATAATGACATCTACGCTGCAACAGGCGTAACCATCATCGCCACCATTGCACAAGTGGCCTGGACCTGGCTCAAGCACCGGAAGGTAGATGGCATGCTTTGGCTGTCGTTGGGCCTGGTCGTTGTGCTCGGTGGCGCCACGCTGTTGCTCCATAACAAGACTTTCATCATGTGGAAGCCAACTGCACTGTACTGGGCCTTTGCAGTGGTATTGTCGATTGCCAAATTGGCATTCAACAAAAACCTGATCCGCAGTGTCATGGACAGCCAGATGAGCTTGCCAGATCCAGTCTGGTCAAAATTGATGTGGTCCTGGGTTGGCTTCTTCCTGATGATGGGTGGTATCAATCTACTGGTTGCCTTCAATTTCAGTGAAGCCACTTGGGTCAGCTTCAAAATGTTTGGCGGCCTGGGCCTGATGCTGGTATTTGTGATCCTTCAGAGCCTCATGCTGTCGAAATACATCGAAGACGCCCCCGAAAAGAATGACTGATGCTCTACGTAATGATTGGCACTGATGCCCCAGATTCGCTTGATACCCGCTTAAGCGTGCGCGCAGCACACCTGGCTAGATTACAAGCCCTTCAAGATGCAGGCAGGTTACTTGTTGCTGGCCCCTGTCCAAGTATCGACAGCCCTGACCCTGGCCCTGCTGGATTCAGCGGCAGCATTGTCATTGCTGAATTCGATTCACTTGAAGCGGCGGAGCGTTGGTTTAACGATGATGTATATGTCACAAAAGGCGTCTTCAGCCACATCTCCGTCAAGCCATTCAAAAAGGTGCTGCCCACATGATCAGCACACCTATCGAAGCATTGATGCGAGAACGCTTGAGCGTGCTCGCGCCTGAATCGATCGATATTCAGGATGAATCATCCCAGCATGCCGGCCACGAAGGTGCCAAGGGCGGTGGCGGGCACTACTGGATGACTATCGTATCGGCAACGTTTACCGGTCACAGCCGGATTGAACGCCACCGCCTGATCTACGATGCATTAGGCGATCTGATGCAACAGCGCATTCATGCGCTAAGCATCAAAGCTTATACGCCAGAAGAAATGTAACCCCAATAAAACATATTCACTCTAATCAGGACCAACCACACATGAAACTGACTACCCGTCTGATCGTTGCAATGACTGCCGGCGCGCTGGCTGCTACTGCCATTGCAGAAGAAACCAAGCCTGCTGCCAACGGCAATATTGCCGTGGTCAACGGCGTTGCCATTCCACAAGCCAAGCTGGAAGCTCAGCTGAAGGTATTGGCAGCACGTGGCCAGAAAGATTCCGCTGAATTGCGCAATGCGGTTAAAGACAGCCTGATCACCGGCCTGCTGATCGAACAGGAAGCAGCGAAGAAAGGCTTAGACAAATCCGCGGAAGTACTGGCCGAGCTGGAAGTCGCCCGCCAAGGCGTACTGTTCCGCGCGTTCGTACAAGACTACTTCAAGAGCCATCCGGTTGCAGATGCTGAAATCAAGGCTGAATATGACAAGTTTAAAGAAGCCCAAGCCGCCAATGGCAAAGAGTTCCGCGCACGCCATATTCTGGTAAAGGAAGAAAAGCAAGCCAAGGATCTGCTCGCTCAACTTAAGAAAGGTGCCAAGTTTGATCAACTGGCCTCTAAGCACTCTGAGGACAAGGGCTCCGCCGCAAAAGGTGGTGATCTGGACTGGAGTACGCCGGGCAATTATGTAAAGCCGTTTGCTGATGCCATGACCAAACTACAAAAGGGCCAAGTCACCCAGGAGCCGGTGAAGAGTGAGTTTGGCTACCACATCATCAAGCTGGAAGACACTCGCGAAGCACCTGTACCGTCACTGGACGAAATGAAGCCGCAGATTGCTCAGTTCCTGCAGCAAAAACAGTTGGAAAGCCTGATGAAAGACCTACGTGCGAAAGCCAAGGTTGAGTAATCCTTCCGCAACAATGTGAACTTCAAAGGAGCCTTCGGGCTCCTTTTTTATCGACACCACCCCATCGAACCGGGAAAGCACCAAAACCATCCAATCGATGGCACTGGACAAGCAAACAAAAACGCCGTCATTTGACGGCGTTTTTCAGCTGAGCACTACCAACAATCAGGCAGTCGTTTCAGCTTTCTGACGGAGTCGAATACCCACTTCACGCAACTGCTTTTCATCAACCTCGTTTGGCGCATTGGTCAACAGACATTGCGCTCGCTGGGTTTTCGGGAAAGCAATTACATCACGGATCGACTCCGCCCCCGCCATCAGTGTAACCAGACGATCCAGGCCGAATGCCAAGCCTCCATGTGGTGGTGCACCATACTTGAGATTGTCCAGCAGGAAGCCAAACTTGTTTTGCGCCTCTTCGGGACCAATCTTCAACGCATCGAAAACCTTGGACTGTACATCTGCACGATGGATACGAACGGAACCACCGCCAATTTCCCAACCGTTCAACACCATATCGTACGCACGAGCACGGCAGGCACCCGGATTGCTTTCCAGCCAATCTTCGTGACCAAATTTCGGACTCGTGAACGGGTGATGACATGCGACCCAACGATCCCCCTCCTCGTCATGCTCAAACATTGGGAAGTCAACAACCCACAGAGGTCGCCATTCCCTGACGAAATAACCACCAGCCTCGCCCTTTTCATGGCCGATTTTGATACGCAGCGCACCAATCGCCTCGTTAACTACCTTGGCCTTATCTGCACCAAAGAAGATCAAGTCACCGTCCTCTGCAGCAGTACGCTCAATAATCGCCTTCAACGCTGCCTCAGTTAGATTCTTGACAATTGGCGATTGCAGGCCCATATCGTTCAACTGGGCCTTGTCATTAACTTTGATGTAAGCCAGGCCCTTGGCGCCATAGATGCCAACAAACTGAGTGTAGACATCAATCTCCGAACGGCTCAGTGCCGCACCTCCGGGAATGCGCAAACCAACGACACGACCGCCTTCCATATTGGCCGCACCGCTGAATACCTTGAACGGTACATCCTTCATGACATCCGTCAGCTCAGTGAACTGCAATGAGACACGCATGTCCGGCTTATCCGAACCATAATAGAACATGGCATCGTCGTATGTCATACGCGGGAACTTGCCAAGATCAATGCCGATTGCTTCTTTGAACACATGCACAGCCATCGACTCGGTGATGTCCATGATCTGCTCTTCGTTCAAGAACGAGGTCTCCAAGTCGATCTGGGTGAATTCAGGTTGGCGATCCGCACGCAAATCTTCATCACGGAAACACTTGGTGATCTGGTAATAACGATCAAAACCCGCCACCATCAGCAACTGCTTGAACAACTGTGGCGATTGCGGCAGTGCGAAGAACTGGCCGGGATGCACACGAGACGGTACTAGATAGTCACGTGCGCCTTCCGGGGTGGAGCGGGTCAGCATCGGCGTTTCAATATCGATGAAGCCAGCCGAATCCAGATAGTTGCGGACCAACAGTGCTACCTTGTAGCGCAAGCGTAGATTCTTTTGCATGTCTGGACGACGCAGGTCCAGCACACGATGCAGCAGTCGGGTATTTTCCGACAGGTTATCGTCATCCATCATGAAAGGTGGCGTGATCGACGGATTCAGAATCTCGATTTCCTTTGCCAGCACTTCAATCTCACCAGAAACCAGGTTTGCATTCGTGGTGCCATCCGGCCGGCGGCGCACTTTACCTTGAATTTGCACGACAAATTCGTTCCGCAAACTATCAGCAACAGCAAATGCTGCTTTGGTATCCGGATCGACTACGACCTGAACCAGGCCCTCGCGATCGCGCAAGTCGATGAAAATTACGCCGCCGTGGTCACGACGACGGTGCACCCAGCCTTGCAAGGTGACGATTTGATCCAGATATTGTGTGTCGATCAGACCGCAGTAGTTGGTACGCATTTTTTCTAACCTGATGGATGGATTTGGAAAAATGGAATACCGGCTGGTTTAGCCGGCGTTCGAATTATTACTATTGCCATTGGGTGCAACGACACCCATGGAGATGATGTATTTCAATGCCTCGTCAACACTCATGTCGAGTTCGACAACATCCTTCTTCGGCATCATCAGAAAGAAACCGGAAGTTGGATTGGGTGTAGTGGGGACATAGACGCTGACATAGTCGTCGCCAGCCAGATGTCTTGCCACGTCACCACCGGGAGTACCTGTCAGAAAGGCGATGGTCCAGGCGCCCTGATGCGGGTATCGCACAAGCAATGCCTTGCGAAATGCCTGACCACTGCTGGAGAACAGTGTATCGGACACCTGCTTGACGCTTGAATAGATCGATTTGAAGATGGGAATGCGATGAAACAATGACTCCCAGAAATCAACCAATCGTTGGCCAATGATATTGGCGGTCAACAACCCAGTCAGAAAGACGAAAAGCACCGTCAAAATAGCACCTAGGCCAGGGATGTCATATCCCAATACGGCCTTAGGGCGAAACTGCTCTGGCAATAGCAGCAGGCTCTTGTCCATGGTACCGATGAGTGTATTCAACACCCATAGCGTGATCCCCAACGGCACCCAGATCAGCAGCCCAGTGATAAAGTATTTTTTCATTCAGAGGGTCGTGATCAATGACACGCGCAGCTGCCGCCACAGGGCGTGCTGGCTGGTGCACTTTCGGTTGTACTACTCGAGGTGGTAGCAGCAGTAGCGCCGCTGCCACCCTTGAAGTCAGTGGCATACCAGCCAGAACCCTTCAGTTGGAAACCAGCAGCGCTCAACATTTTGGAAAACGTGGCCTGATTGCAGGAAGGGCAGACGGTCAATGGCGAATCACTCATTTTTTGCATGACTTCTTTTTGATGGCCGCAGCTCGAGCAACGGTATTCGTAGATCGGCATGATTTCGCTCCTGGCAACAAATGACTAGGCGTAAAAGCCCGGAAGTATAACATTGAGATGCGAAAGTCCCCAACTCGGGGACGCACTGCACAATATTGGGTCAATCTCGATCATTTTCAATTACTTGAGGCACATCTAGCGCATCATCAGCTTGGCGACGCAACGCAATTTGCGCAAAGAAGCGCGGCACGACGTTTGCATCCCGGGTTTTCAGCATTGGCGGCAAGCTCTGCCAGATGCGCTTGCCATAGGGTTTATCGACCAGCCGCGTGTCACAGATGATCAGCACACCCGAATCGCGTTCGTCACGAATCAAGCGTCCAGCACCCTGTTTTAGGGTAATGGCAGCCCGCGGCAACTGATACTCGATGAAGGCATTGCGACCAGCCTTATTGATCTGATCCACCCGTGCCGACAGCACGGGATCATCCGGCGGTGCAAATGGCAGCTTATCGATCACAACCAGCTGCAGTGCATCACCTTTCACATCAATACCTTCCCAGAAAGTTTGACTGGCGACCAGGATGGCGTGATCGGCAGCACGAAAGCGTTCCAACAATTCGGTACGGGAACCCTCACCCTGTAGTAGCAGTGGATAGGCCAAACCCTCTTCCTCCAAACGGGCCTTGACCATCTCGTAGGCTTCACGCATGGCACGCAAGCTGGTGAACAACAGAAATGCCCTGCCCTCACTCACCTTCAGCGCTGGCCACGCTTCGTTTACCACTGCAGCAGTAAACTCGCGTGAATTCGGTTCCGGCATGTGCTTGGGGACATACAGCAGTGCTTGGGATTTGTAATCGAATGGGCTGTCCCAACACCCAGTGGCCGCATCAAACAGACCCAATTCGTAACAATAATGTTTGAAATCGCCATTAACCGCCAAGGTAGCCGAGGTAAACACCCAGGCCCGCTTCTGGATATTGATCTGCTTTCGGAAAACCTCAGCCACGTCCAAAGGCGTACTGTTCAATTGAAATGCGTGGCTGAATACCTCCACCCAAAGTACTGATTCACTCTCTCGGCATGGCTTGATCTCACCTTCTGCAACCTCAGGCTGTTCAATCGGGCCTGCCTGCCAAGCATGTAACAGATCGTTCAACGCCATGGCACGCTCGTAGCAGCTTTTCAAACCTTCACCTCGCTCAGCCTGTATTTCCAGTAAATTCAACAGGTCAATCAAAGCCGATGCCAAGTCATCCAGGGCGGTATTGAACTTGTCATTGTTGGATAATGCATGTTTGGGCAAACGTACATTGTCCTGCTCAAACACCAGTCGGAAATCCTTGATCGCCTTTTCCAGCTTGCCACAAGCGACGGGCAAGGCTGGAAAATCTTTGGCTTCGGTCAATGCTTCAGCACGGCTATCGCGCGCCAGTTCCAGCAATTGACCACTGGATAGATTGTTGCCGAAAAACAGGCTGGCGACTTCCGGCAGTTGATGGGCCTCATCAAAAATGACGGTATTGCAGGCTGGTAGCAACTCACCCGCACCTTCGTCACGTAGCCAGACATCCGCAAAAAAGAGATGATGATTGACCACCACCACATCGGCTGCCATAGCCTCCTTGCGGGCCTGCATCACAAAGCATTCCTTGTGATAAGGGCAGTCGGCACCCAGGCAATTTTCCTTGGTGGAGGTAACATGTGACCAGATCGGTGCGTTTTCCGGCACACCGGCGCACCCGCTTTTATCACCTGTTGAGGAGGTATTTTTAAAGGAGCGGATCAACTGCAGGTGCCTGATATCGTCCCGCGACATGAAGCGGCCATCCATTGCCGCTTTTTCCAAATGGTAGTGACATACGTAATTGGCACGGCCTTTCAACAAGGCAATCGTGACGGGCACCTTCAGCGCCTGACGCACTGTTGGGATATCACGCTGAAACAACTGATCCTGCAGCGTTTTGGTACCGGTGGAAATGATGACTTTACCGCCAGAGGTCAGTGCTGGCACCAGGTATGCATAGGTTTTTCCCGTGCCCGTACCCGCCTCGGCAACCAGAATACCTTGGCTTTCGATGGCATCGTGTACCGACTGGGCCAGTTCGCGCTGTTGGCGGCGCGGCCGAAAACCAGCAATTGTCTCGGCCAAAGGCCCGGTCTCGCTGAACAGAAAATCGAGGTCCGCCATCGTCTCACGCTACAATCAAACGCCTAATAGTACCAGAAGCCGACGTTCAACCTTGCATGACTCACGGCCTCCTCCAACAACCACCTTTCTGATCGAATCAAGGCCCTTCACCATGGCACAAGACAGTTCCCTACCCGAATTCTGGGAAACACGCTACCAAACACGAGCCACCCCCTGGGATGCAGGCCAGGTTCCACCCACCCTATTGCATTGGCTTGCCGCACAACAGCCGGGGCGCGTATTGATTCCCGGCTGCGGCAGCGGCCATGAAGTAATCGCATTCATCGAAGCCGGCTGGGATGTCCTCGCCATTGATTTTAGCGAAGGTGCCATCCAGCAAGCACAACAGACACTGGGCTCATATGCAAAGCACGTTCAATTTGGTGACTTCTTCAAATTTGATATTGGCCTGCGATTCGATCTGGTCTATGAACGCGCGTTTCTTTGTGCCCTGCCTCGGTCTCTGTGGGTGGATTACGCCCATCGACAAGCAGCGCTTCTGAGAGAAACAGGCTTACTGGCCGGCTTCTTCTTTTTGAAAGACACCCCCAAGGGCCCACCCTTCGGCACCAGCCAAACAGAACTGGACAGTTTGTTGAGTACACAATTCAAGCTGATCGAATCAAGACGGGCACCCGAATCCATCCCGGTGTTCGTGGACCATGAGTGGTGGCAAGTTTGGGCTAAACAAGCATGACCGAACAATGCCAACATCAAACCGGCATGGAAGCCGTGATCCTGATTGGACTACAGGCAACTGGCAAATCTACCTTTGTCAAACAACGACTGTATGACACCCATCTACGCCTTAATCTGGACATGCTGAAAACTCGCCATCGTGAAGCCTTGTTGTTGAACTGCTGTATTCAGGCCAAGCAGTCATTCGTTGTCGACAACACCAATCCGACGGCGACCGATCGTGCCCGCTACATCCAGCCAGCCAAGGCTGCCGGATTTAAGATCGTAGGGTACTATTTCAGTTCGAAACTGGAGGACGCGTTGGTTCGCAACACTCATCGCCCCACACATCAGCAAGTACCTGACGCCGGTTTGCGCGCCACTTTGCGCAAGCTGGAACGACCCAGCTATAAGGAAGGGTTTGATCACTTGTACTATGTATCACTGGACACAGCAGCAGGTTTCTTGATTCAGGAATGGCAACGTGAAGTTTGATGAACTCGACCAAAGGATGCGCGTATTCGAAACCACCCATGACCATTATGTTTTACCAAGCTTACAGATGGTGGTGCGCTTGGATGGACAGGGATTTACCCGACTGACTAAGGATCTGTGTAACTTTGAAGCACTTTTTCACTCTGGTTTTCGGGATATGATGATCGAAACCGTCAAGCATCTTCTGATGGGTTGCGGCTTTCAGGTCATTTACGGTTACAACCAAAGTAATGCGATCTCTCTACTACTCCATCCGCACGAAAACGCGTTTAACCGCAAGCTACACAAGTATCAATCGATCCTAGCTGGTGAGGCCAGTGCCAAGTTTTCCTTGTTATTGGGTCGTGTCGCGTGCTTCGACTGCCGAATATCGCAGCTACCATCCAACCCACCGGTTGTCGACTACTTCCGCTGGTGACACGAAGATGCCCATCGCAATGCACTGAACGCGCATTGTTACTGGTTGTAACGCCAACAAGGCATCAGTCCAAAAGTGGCGTTTCAACAGATCGAACGCCTATCGATGGCAGAAAAGAATGAATTCCTGTTCCAGCAAGGCATCAACTTCAACACCAGCCCAACTTGCAAAAATGAGGGGTGGGCGTGTATTGGAACCATATGACCAAACAGGGCTTCAACCCGAAAACCGGCGAAACCACTGCCACCCAACGCATCAGTCTGACAGTCGACATGGAGCTGCCCATGCGCGGCGAGTACAGCCTGTTTATTGCGCAGCGTCTCGAACAAACCCAGAACAAACAGGACTGACAAAAAGTGCGAGCAGCACAATACGCTGCTCGCTTTCAAGTCAATTTCTACGGGTCACGACACGGTAGTTCTGCCCAAAATTGTTATCCCAATAAGTCTGCCCATTCACACTGTAACGCACTGCATACTCCAGCTCACTTGAGCCGCCCGCATCCAAGCTGAAGGGCCAGACTTCGACGCCCTCGGAATTGGGATTTGCCACTGTCGAATAGCCATAGGTGAAATAAGGTAAATATTGCGGATAGGCAATTCGCTGGGTTTGCCAGCGGTCGGTCGTGTAGTGCACCTGGATATCCTTGGCGTACCCCAGATTTTTCACCACCACACTGCCGTGGTATTGGCCTCCCCAGAACTGATCAACCATTTGGGCATGATCCGGCACCAGCACAGTCGCGCTCGTCAACATATCGCCCGCATTGGCCGCCAGGTGAAAGTACTGATGATGGTTGTCATCGACATACTCGTTGCCGTTCACCTGATATTTGACCCTGAATTGCAGGGCACCGGGCAGCCGTGGTGGTTCAGCCGGACCGTAGCTGCCAATGGCACCACTCCAGATTTCACTGCCGCCCCCTGCAGGACGGTTATAGCTGAGATCTGATTGACGCCATTGACCATCTGGGAGGCGGTATTCGAGTATCACTTTTTTGTCATAAGCGAGATTTTTGACCTTGGCGTCGAAACGAGTGCTTTGCCACGACAAGCCATACTTGGTCATGACAGTGCTACGAGCATGAATCAGGCTGATCTCATCAGCAGAAAACGCGTTTTGGTTCATCAGAACGAAGGCGATACTCATCGACAACAGGCGTGCGTACATGTGTTGGGCTTTCATCACAGATTCAATTGGATTGCGGTTTTGCCATGGCTTTGTGCAAACCAGGCTATGTTCGGCAGCAAAAAGCCCTATGCGCTACCGCTGTTTCAGGCTGGTTCGGTAATTGCGGCCAAAGTTGTTGTCCCAATAGGTTTGGCCGTTGACCTGATAACGCACGGCGTATTCGACTTCGGTCGCAGCCCCTACATCCAGCGTATAGGACCAGACTTCCTGGCCGGCCGGATTCGGGTTGGCTGTGTGTGCATAGGTGCTGGCCCAGTAATGCGGTGAGAAGCTGGCATGGGCAACACGTTGCGTGCGCCATTGGTCTGTGGTGTAAACGACTTGCACATCTTTGTCATAACCAAGATTCTTCAGCACGACGTTGCCGTAGTACTGGCCACCCCAAAAATGATCGACAGTCGGCGCATGATTGGGAACAAACAGATTCCGTCCAAATAACGCATCACCCGCCGTCGGAGCGAGTTGATAATGCCGGCCGGCATTGTTGTCCCAGAATTGCCTGCCACTCACTCGGTACGAAATGACAAAGTCAAGTGCCATTGGCATGCCGGGCTGCCCTGTTTCTCCATAGTTGGGAATTTGGCCTGCCCAAATTTCGGCCCCCTGCTCCGCAGGGCCATGGTATTGCAACGCCACATCCTGCCATTGGCCATTTGCCTGTCGATAATGGATGGCGACCTGCTTTGCGTAGCCAAGATTTTTCACCCTGACACTGAATTGGGTAGTTTGAACCGAAATACCGTATTTGGTGCTGACGATACTACGCGCGTGAATCAGCTCGACCTCGTCATTCGCCAATGTCGGTAATGCGACCGCCATGGACGCGAATCCCCACGCCAGGTAAACGGGTTTCATGTTATGCCCTTTCTTGTTGGTTTGACCTGCCTCTCTAGTCACCATCGAATCTGTGTGGGGGCATATCCATCATGATGACTCACGGTCATTCTTGGCCAGCATGCTGCGATGCACAAGCTAGTGAAAACCCTTTACCAGTAAGGCTTTCAGCCCTATTTTGGTGCGTGAGATACGACTTTCGGATATCCAGAACAAGACATAAAACAGAAATGAAAAGACATTTTCGGCAATGTGTGAGGTGAGGCTCGGGGATACCCGCGTGCCACACATGATTTGATCTGTATCAAGGAAGCCCCGCCACAGCAGTTGCACACTGCCTGCATGAAAACGAACAAACTTCCCTTGGTGTATTCGTGCTCGGGCTGCTCCAGTGCAGCGCAGCTGGCCAATCACCTGGCCTTGCAACTGGATCGGTCAGGATTGGCAGAAATGTCGTGCATTGCCGGCGTGGGCGGTGGGGTGCCGGGTTTGGTCAAACTGGCGCAATCCGGTCGGCCGATACTGGCACTGGATGGCTGTGTGATGCATTGTGTGAAAGCCTGTCTGGCGCAAGCTGAGGTTGAGGCCGAATGTCACCTGACATTATCGGCCTTTGGTGTCAAAAAACACAAACATGCGGATTTTGATGCAGCCCAGGCAGTCCAGCTATTGCCCTGGATTGAGGCTGCCGCACGTGAACTTGCCAGCGGTCAGCCCGCCACGACACCTGGCCCGCTGGCCGCTTGAATCATTCAGGCAATGCTGAAAGTCGCCATGGTACGGTCACCCAGGCTCAGCACCAGCTCGTCACCGCTGGTTAATGGACCCACACCTTCCGGGGTGCCGGTATAAATCAGATCACCTGGCTGCAACGTGAATACTGTCGACAAATAGTGGATCAGGTAGGGTACCGGAAACAGCATCATCGCCGTATTGCCAGCCTGGCGACGGACACCATTCAGCATCAGGCTGAACTGAATCTGTCCCACATCCCCCACCACGTCAGGCTCAACGAAATCCGAAATGCACGCGGCGCCGTCGAATCCCTTTGCCAACGTCCACGGTAACCCTTTGGCCTTGGCTGCACTTTGCACGTCACGTGCAGTCAAATCCAACCCTACCGCATAACCCGCTACATGCTGCAATGCATCGGCTTCAGCAATGTGTTTACCACCTTTGCCAATCAGTATCACCAATTCGGTTTCAAAATGTACGTCATTTGAAAATGCCGGTAATGCGACGGGTTGGTCTGGATGATGAAGGGAAGACGTTGGCTTGATGAAGACCAGTGGTGTCTCCTCGATCTTATTCCCCAATTCGGCTGCATGCGCGGCGTAATTTCGGCCAATGCAATAAATATTGCCGACAGGAACTGGCTGCGCTGTCGGCTGCAGAGTGACAAACGGCATAGGTACGCTCTCCTTGAACAAGGCTGAGATTGTAGCGCAATCGACAAGCTGGGCTGCCACTCAATGATGCGAGGCCACTGCGGGGTTTGGACCGCAAGTGCTATAACGAAACCATTCGTTGTCACGCCCAATATCATGCCTGCCTTGTATGCAATCAGCCTGACGCTGGTCATCCTGCTGGCGACTGCTGCCATGCCTCAAATCGCCCAAGCAGCAGGCCGAATGGTCATCGTCTACCCAAAACCAGAAACCGATACCGACGATCGGACCCGTTATCCCACCCTGCTGCTGGCGCTCGCTCTGAAGAAATCAGGTGCCAATTATGTCCTGCAGCCCAGCAAAACCTATATGCAGCAAGGGCGTGCACTAGCCCTGCTGGAACACAATATGGGTGAGGTCAATGTCGTGTGGTCGATGACATCCATCGATCGAGAGGAACGCCTTCGACCAATCCGCATCCCGATCTACAAAGGACTGATTGGTTGGCGTATTCCATTTATCAGTGCAAATCGCCAGGATTTGTTGTCCAACGTGAAATCAGTCCAAGACTTGGCGAAGTTTGTCGCGGGACAAGGACATGATTGGCCAGATACTGAAATTCTGCGTGCCAACAAGCTACAAGTCATGGGAATCGGTGAATACAATGCATTGTTTCGAACCTTGGCAATGCGCCGGTTTGACTATTTTCCGCGATCGGTTGCCGAGATCTGGGCGGAAGCTGACATGCATGCTAGTGACGGCGTAGTGGTGGATCGCCATATTGCCCTGCACTACCCTACCGCTTTCTATTTCTTTGTCAATAAACGTAATGCGGAGCTAGCCAGGCTGATTCGCAGTGGATTGGAAAAAGCCATCCAAGACGGCAGCTTTGACGAGCTGTTCCAAGCACATATGGGGCCTTACCTGAAGGCTGCACAGCTGGAGAAACGGGTAGTGCTGGAATTGAACAATCCGCTGCTCCCACCCTTGACCCCACTTGATCGACCGGAACTTTGGTATCAGCCTGGCAAGACGCAAACCGGCCTACAGCAAGGCGTTCCACACATGACTCAGTGACGAGTATCACTGGCAGGCTGAACGAGCTGATCAGCAAATACTTGCTCCACATCGACCTTGTCAAACTGGTAGCGTGTATTACAGAACTCGCATTGGATATCAATGCCACCCTGCTCTTCCAGAATATTGCGCACTTCGTCTACACCAACCATCTTTAGCATGCTGCCAACCCTTTCACGTGAGCAGGAGCAGCGAAAGACAACTGCGTGTTCGTCAAATACACGCAGGGTTTCTTCATGAAACAAGCGATGCATCACTTCACCGAGCGGCAGCTCAAGCAATTCCGCCTGGGTCAATGTACCCGCCAGATGACTGGCGCGATCCCAGGCATCGGCATCCCCCTTATCATCAGGTAGCTTCTGCAATAACAACCCGGCGGCCCGTTGATCATTAGCGGCCAACCAGAACCGGGTCTCCAGCTGCTCGGAGCGCAGCATGTAATTCTCCAGCATCGCCGCAATCGAGTCCCCTTCCAGCGATACCACACCCTGGTAAGGATGCTGGCCATTCAGCGGGTCCAGCGTGATGACGAATTTACCATTGCCCAGCAATTCGCGAACTGGCAACGGTTTGACCTCGCCTTCCCATCGGGCGGTGGCGCGCATCGACAGATCGGCATTGCATTCCACCACCGCCAGTCGAACTGCACCCGTACCATGCATCTGCATGACCAAGGAACCATTGAACTTTAAAGTAGCTGACAACAATGCGGCGGCAGCCATCATTTCACCAATCACCGCGCGTAACACGGGTGGATAATCGTGGCGGGCCAATACCTCGCGGTAAGTCTGATCCAACGTCACCATTTCGCCGCGTACCGGCGCACCTTCAAACAAAAAACGGAGCAATGCGTCTTTCATGGCCATTCTCGAACTTTCAAACCGCAGCCGCGGTATACAGGGTTAAGGGCAAGGACGAATTGATATCGAAGGTACAACCCGCTTCAACGCCAGCCCGAGCAATACCTTCTGCGTCAAACTGATCATATAGCGCATGCATGGCACCGATGGCATACTCACGCCCCGACCCAATCGCCCAGAAGCGCTCGAACTGATACACCTCACGCATCGAATAAACACCGAAGATGCCATGTGGATTGGCAATCAGCACAGTCATCTGGCTCGATTCGTAGGGATCATCCTCCTCTTCGTCCGGCTTCAGGAAGAATTCTTCCTTCAAAATCGGGTGAAGTTTGCGGAAGGTCTCGAAAATAGCGGCACGGCTGGATAAATCAAGCTTCTTCTGTTTTTTCAGCGCACTCTGCAGCACCAGATCATGAGCAGCACTGCCAGAAATACCGACATAACTATCGCCGATCTGGAATATCTTGTTACTGGCCGCATCAAATGCAGCGGCAAGACGGGTATCACCAAAAGTGGACTGGCTGTCGGCGGCAATCGCCGATGTGCCATTTTTTCTTACAGCTACCAGTGTGGTCATGACAATTGAAGCAGTCAAAACGGTATTTTACCGGAATTGCACACGACACATATACTGCATCGCCTGCTGCGTATAGGTTGGGCTTCGAATCCAAGATAGAAACAAGCGTTCCAAACAAGCGTTTGATTGGCTTTTTTTGACTTACCTGTCAAATCGTTGCATCATTAGCCCGGACTTCAATTCGGGTGCCTGTTCCAGACACGCCGGAGCGTGCGGCGGCCCAATCGGCCGGTTGCAAAATTGCACAGTCATATCATTCAGATATAACGACTATTGCATACGCAATCAACAACCATCGCATCCGCTTCGTTTTGTTCTATTGTAGACACGGTACGCCCGCCACACGATTTAAAGGGGATCAGCGTGGAACGCGAATTCATGGAATACGATGTCGTGATTGTGGGAGCCGGCCCGGCTGGCCTCTCCTGTGCGATCCGACTCAAACAACTGGCAGAAAAGAACGGCAAGGAAATCAGCGTTTGCGTCCTGGAGAAAGGCTCCGAAGTCGGCGCTCATATCCTGTCCGGTGCGGTGATGGACCCCATTGCCATGAACGAATTGTTCCCGGATTGGAAGGAACGTGGCGCACCGCTCAACACGCCCGTGACTGAAGACCATTTCCTGTTTCTGACCGAAGATGGCGCAAAGCGTTTTCCAGAGAGGTTGATGCCGCCACTGTTGAACAACCATGGTAACTACATCGTCAGTCTGGGCAATGTCTGCCGCTGGCTGGCCGAACAGGCTGAGGGCCTGGGCGTAGAAATCTATCCAGGTTTTGCTGCCGCAGAAGTGTTGTATCACGAAGATGGTTCGGTCAAAGGTGTTGCTACTGGCGACATGGGCATTGGCCGGGATGGCCAACCCAAGGCGGAGTATGCACCAGGGATGGAATTGCACGCCAAGTACACCATGATTGCAGAAGGCGTACGCGGCTCGCTGGCCAAGGAGATTCAGGCCAGGTTCAACCTGCGCGATGGCGTTGAACCGCAGAAATTCGGTATCGGCTTCAAGGAATTGTGGGAAATCGACCCGGCCAAGCATCAAGCAGGTTTGGTGATGCATTCCCAAGGCTGGCCACTGGACAAGGACACGGGCGGCGGCTCGTTCCTTTATCACCTGGAAAACAACCAGGTTGCCGTTGGCTTTGTGGTGCATCTGAACTACCAAAACCCTCACCTGTCGCCCTATGACGAATTTCAGCGCTTCAAGACCCATCCATCGATCCGCCATTTCTTTGAAGGCGGCAAGCGGATTTCATATGGAGCACGTGCCATCAATGAAGGTGGCCTGCAATCCATTCCGAAACTGACCTTTCCAGGCGGCACCCTGATCGGCTGTTCGGCTGGCTTTGTGAACGTACCGCGCATCAAGGGCAGCCACAATGCAATGAAAACTGGCATGCTTGCCGCTGAAGCAGCTTTCGACGCAGTCGTGAACCAGTCCCGCACCGGCCATGATGAACTGACAAACTACCCAGAAGCCTTCCGCAATTCATGGGTATACGAAGACCTGTACAAAGTACGTAATGTGAAGCCCGCCCTGTCGCGCTGGGGCATGATCGGCGGTACATTGTATGGCGGCTTTGATATGTGGATGCATTGCCTGGGCGTCAACCTGCCCTGGACATTGCGCCACGGCAAGGCAGATCACGAATGCCTGAAGCCCGCAGCTGACATGCCGAAAATCGACTACCCGAAACCGGACGGCAAGGTCAGTTTCGATAAACTCAGTTCGGTGTTCATTTCCAATACCAACCATGAAGAAGATCAGCCGATCCATCTACGCCTGCGTGATACTTCGGTCGCCATCTCGCTGAATCTGGCCAAGTATGATGCGCCAGAACAGCGTTACTGCCCGGCTGGAGTATATGAAATCGTCCGCGAAGGCGCTGATGCACCACGACTACAGATCAACGCGCAAAACTGTGTGCACTGCAAGACCTGTGATATCAAGGACCCCAGTCAGAACATCAACTGGACTGTGCCGGAGGGTGGTGGCGGGCCCAATTACCCGAACATGTAACGATGTAAATCGTTGCCCTGAACACACAACGCCCAATCACTCGATTGGGCGTTTTTGCTTTCAGCCTCAACTGACAAATTCCGTCAGAATCTGCCCATTCACAGAAACCCAGACTGCCGCAGTGACGCACATTGTCACAATTTCTCTTTTATAGTCAGTAACTTATGTATAATTCAAATATATTTACATATCATGATATTGTGATTTATGATGCGCAACTGCCAGCTGATTAAAACACAAGAAAACACCGATAATACGTTGTTTTTATTGAATATAAATGATCCAGATCTGGCACTTCAAACCAAAATAATGCGGGAAAAGCAAAATGAGACAACAAACACTGGTTTCGCTGTTGGTTACCCTTGCTCTGGCGGCATGCGGTGGTGGTGGCGGTGGGGATAGTGGCAATAGCACATCAGGCTCGGGAAATGGTCCTGGCAACAGCGGCGGGACCACGCC